>NZ_DAMBQF010000012.1:0-62226 GCF_032062245.1 Soonwooa sp. | reverse complement strand
ACAATATACGAAATTTTCGTATTATGAGTAACCTTTTTTATAATGCACTACGGGTATAAGATTTATTAATTGTTTATTTTGTGTCGGTTACTTTTCAATGCAGAATCTAAAAAACCGTTTATTAATGATCGTTAAAAATGTTGAATTATAAAAAAGCGGTACACTATTATCTAAATTTAAGTTTCTATCTAACCTTTTAAAAAAAATCCGATAATAAAATTTAGTCGGCACATTAATGATCATAAAAAACGATTACAACCTATTCAAAAATTCATTACATTTAAAAAAATTTAAAGCATACCTTAATCATTAATTTTACGCCTTATGGATCTCAAGTCGAATGAACCTTTCTGGATGATAAAAAACGGTATCATCAATTCCTATCCCTCTCTACATGAGAACAAAGAATGTGAAATATTGGTCATAGGTGGCGGAATTACGGGAAGTCTGATAGCCCATCAATGCATATCGGATGGCAAAAATACCATCCTGATTGACAAGCGCGAAATCGCCAACGGAAGTTCGTCCGCAACTACATCCATGTTGCAGTATGAGATTGATGTTCCCTTGTTCAAATTATCAGAAATGATTGGTAAAGCAGGAGCCGAATTATGTTATAAAGCCTGCTCCGATGCCATTGATCAACTTGAAAAAATCTGCATTCAAATAAAATCAAAAGCAGGTTTTCGAAAGAAGCAATCTCTGTATTTTGCCTCGTTTAAAAAAGACATTTCTTGGTTACAAAAAGAATATGAAGCCAGAAAAGAAGCAGGTTTTGGTGTTAAATGGTTGGAAGAGAAGGAAATTGAAACCAAGTTTAAAATTCCAACTTCCCATGGCGGAATCCTTTCAGAGCAGGGAGCCAGCGTAGATGCTTTTCAGTTGGTGCACGAACTTTTAGCATTCAACGTTAGAAAAGGCCTACAAGTGTTCGATAAAACCGAAATGAAATCTGTGAAATATCATAAAGGAAAAAATATCGTTACCCTTAGTTCTGGCGCGACAATCATTGCAAATAAAATTGTGTACTGCGTTGGTTATGAAAGTACAAGTCTAATCAAGGAAAAGTTTGTGGATTTGCTGAGCACTTTTGCCATCGTTTCTGAAGTGGATGAAAAACTAACGAATGCGTACAAAGATGTACTCCTCTGGAACACCGACGAACCTTACCTCTATATGCGCACAACCGACGATCATCGAATGTTAATTGGCGGTGAAGACGAGGAATTTTATAAACCTGAATTAAGAGACTCTTTAATCACCAAGAAGTCAAAAATTCTGACTAAAAAATTTGAGCGTAATTTCCCTTCTTTCGAGTTTAGGGAAGATTTTTCTTGGGCAGGAACTTTTGGTTCAACCAAGGATGGTTTGCCCTATATTGGGGAACACCAAGATTTTAAAAACTCCTATTTCGTACTCGGATTTGGTGGCAACGGCATCACATTTTCAGTTACAGGTATGGAAATGCTTTCGTACTGGTTGCAAAAGAAAAAGCACCCTTTAGATAAATATTTTTCATTCGGTAGATAGGTGGTTTTAGAATGTGATTTTGAATGTAAAAGTAAAATAATAACCTATTTGCAGAATAGATATAATTAGATAAAACTAGCATATTACAATAAAAATAACTATATATGCAAATGGAGATATTGTTTTTTTCCTAAAATGATAATGAAAGTTTACAACCAATGCTCGGACGAGCCTATTAGAATTCCAGGAAAAATTCAAAACTTTAGTTTCTTAATCGGTCTTGATGAGCAATTTCATGTACAGTTTTACAGCCAAAATATTCTAGATTTATTTCAAGTAGATACGATTCCACTAGGTTCGCCTATTGAAACTTTTAATTCTATTATTTCGTTTTTAGCAAATTCTGAGGTTTATAAAAAGTTTGTTGCTAAAGATGCTGCAGTTAATTCTCAGTTAAGTATTATTGACATTTTAGGATCAAAATACTATCTTACCATAAAATCCCATGCATCTTACGCTATTCTAGAATTGGAAAAATGCTACAATGTAGATTACTCTAATGAGTTAGAATACATCGATTTTGAAGGCTATTCTCAATTGAAGGAAGAATCTCTTGTATGGAATAAACTTGCTATAAATATTAGCGAATACATCAATTACGATCGCGTAATGATTTATAAATTCTTGGAAGATGGCTCTGGTAAGGTAGTTGCTGAAAGTGTAAAAAATAACATGGAAGGTTTTCTCAATCTTCATTATCCCGAAGATGATATTCCGAAACAAGCAAGAGCACTGTATTTAACAAAAACGAGAAGAATTTTCAGTGATATTGATGCACAGCCTGTTCCCGTGATTTCCAGCGTCGAAGATTTAGACCTAAGTTTTGCCGATGCACGTGCAATGTCGCCTATTCATGGGCAATATTTAAGAAATGCTGGGGTAAGATCTAGTTTTTCGACCTCAATTATTGTCAATGGAAAGTTGTGGGGCTTGGTAACTTGTCAAAATACGTTGCCACAACACATTGATCTTCGCAATAGGATAAAAGCAGAGATTGTTACCAAATGGGCAGCGAAAGTTTACAGCAATATTTCGTCTGCAGAAATGGTGGATTTTAGTGTCGAGATTGATCAAAAAATCTCCAAACTCAAAAAAAGTTTATCCAATGCACCTGTACTTACAGATGGTATCATTCAAAATCTGAATAACTTCTCTAATTACGCCGACGCAGATGGAATTGCTTTTGTAATTGATACTGAAGTATTTTCTAGCGGGAACACGCCGCCCAACGCTTTAGTTTTAAAAATTATAGAGCATTACAAAGCGTATTTAGAGGATAACGATAAAGTAATTTATGATGAGAGTTTTGCAAAAAATCACCCTGAGATTATGGGTGATGATACGTCCTTCGCAGGTTTAGCAATTGCAGAAATTAACAGAGAAACTCAAAAATATATTATTTGGTTTAGAAAAGAATTTAAAGAAACTATACATTGGGCAGGAAATCCTGAAAAACAGTACGAGAAAATTCTGAAAAACGGTCAGGAAGAATTAGAAGTTTCGCCTCGAAAATCATTCAAAATATTTATTGAAGAAAGCAAAGGGAAATCCAGAATTTGGAGCGAAAAATACCGAAAAACCATTACCAAACTTCTCACATTAATTTTTGAAATATCGTACGACCATTATACGAAAATAAAACAATTAAACGACGATCTTTTGGCAGTTAACGAAGAATTAGACAGTTTTTCATATACCATTTCTCACGATTTAGGAACGCCTTTAACTGTCATGAAACTTAACCTCCAAATGCTGGAAAGAAAGTTATTAGATGGTAATACAGAAGCCAATTCTAAAAAACTAAAGAATGTTCTTGATCAAATTCATAATATGGAAACTTTGATGCGGGATGTCCTCAATTTAAGCCGAGCAAAATCGGTAGAATTAGGATTACAAAAAATCTACATGCAATCTTTGATTGAAAGGATAGTTGAAGAATCGCAAATTGTGTACGGAAATCCCAATACGAAAGTTGAAATAGGCCGTTGTATCGATATTACAGCCGATCAAACTTTGGCGTATCAAGTTTTTCTTAACATCATAAACAATGCTATTAAATATTCGTCTAAAGAAGAATTTCCCGTTGTTACAATAGATTCCAAGGATATTGGTGATTATGTTGTGTACTCTGTTTCTGATAATGGTATCGGAATTCCCGAAAAAGATAAGAGCCAAATGTTTAAAATTTTTAAAAGAATGGAAAACGCAAAATCTTTCTACGGAAACGGGGTTGGACTGAATATTGTCTATCGAATTATGGAACGTTTGCAAGGGAAACTAAGTTATGAAAACCATCATGATGCTCCAGGAGTAACTTTTACCATACAATTTAAAAAATAAAAATGCTTTCAGATTATCTAAAACAAAATACCAGACATCAACATGATTTGCTGGAAGAAAAATTCAATTCTAAAAAAATCTTTGAAAAAGCATATTCTTTAGACGATTACAAATGCCTTATAGCTCTAAATTATCAATTTTTATTAAATTATGAAATCAAGATTAATGCAGCAATCTCGGACGATTTTAAAAATAAAATCAGACAAAATCTACGTTCAAAACTTCCTTTAATAGAAATAGATGCTGACCTTTTAGGAATTAATTTGCAACAAAATCTTGAAGTAGAAAATATCAACTCCTAAGCCGAAGCCATCGGAATGTTATACGTGATTGATGGCGCATCTTTAGGCGGAAATGTTATCAAAAAAAATCTTGAAAAAAATCCAAATTTTGAAGGTATAGATTTTCATTATTTCGGAATGTACAACCAAGCTATTTCCGAATTTTGGAAAGAATTTATCCTTGCTTTAAACACATATTTCCACGAAGAAAATTATCCAGAAGTTTTAAAAGGTGCAGAAAGAGCATATGCAGAACTAATTAATTACGAAATTTAAAGTTCATAAATTCCTTCTTCCGTAAAAAAGTAAAAACTGGATTTTTCGGGATGATTTCTGGTATCTAAACCCGTAAAAGAACTAAATGCTGGTAAAATTAACTGAGAATTGGTAACAACAAAACTTGGAAATTTAACATATCTTCCTACGGGTGTTTTCATTTGAATTCCAGGGTGAATGTGGCCAGAGATAGTAAATTTTTCTTTCGATTCAACTTCTTCATGGGAGAAAATAAAATGAGCTTCGGCATGAAATTCACAAATTTCCGTAACGCCTATTTCATACAATTTATCTTTTGATATTCGGTCGTGATTGCCTTTTACCAAAATAATTTTTAAATCTGGAAACTGGGATTTCCATTCAGAAAATAAATTGAATTCCGAGTTTTTTCCAGCATGAATAAAATCACCGACAATGATCAGTTTCTGAGGTTGAAAATGAAGTGTTAAATCCGACAAACGTTGCAAGTCCTTCTCAATGATTTCGGAGGGTAAAGCGATGCCATTTTTTCTGAAATGAGCCGTTTTTCCTAAATGCAAATCCGATAAAACCAAAGATTTTGCTTCTTTCCAAAACAGCGCACGCTGATTGGTCAAAACAAAAGTGTGTTGCCGTAAGACAATCGTTTTCTCTGCTAAGATCATTTTCGTTTGGTTTTTTTCTTCATATTGGCTTCCTGCATTTTTCTAATTCTTGTGCCCAAATCCTCGCTGGAAAGCGATTGTCGCAAACTGTCCACTTTTATCGGGAAACTTAAGGGCGTAAAGCGATCCGAATTTACGTAAATGATTTTACTTTTAGCAATGCGGTCAAAAGCAGCAGTTAGTCTTTGTTCTTCCAATTGCTGGTTAAAAACTTCGGTGTAGGCTTGTCTCAATAGTAAATTTTGAGGATCATAATCTTCCAAAACCGAAAAAATAATGCCCGATGAAGCCTGCAAAGATTTATTGTTAACTTGTCTTCCAGGCATAGTTTGCACCACCATTCCCGAAATCACGGCAATATCTCTAAATTTTCTGCGAGCCATTTCCGTCGCATTCACGCTGGCAACAACATCTTGCATCAAGTTATCTTTCGATAAAATGTGGTGTAATTCTTCTTCTGTCAATTTAATTTCTTTATCCGAAAAAAGTTCGAAACCATAATCGTTCATCGCCATCGAAAAACTGATAGGATATAATTTTGAAATTCGAAATGCCAGTAATGCCGCCATCACTTCATGCACCAAACGCCCTTCGAAAGGGTAAAAAAACAAATGATAACCTTCTCGTGTTTTGATGCGTTCCACCAAAAATTCATCTTCTTTAGGGATGTGTGAATTTTCATTTTGATTTGCTAAAAGTGGATGTAAAAATTTCAGTTCTTTTTCACGAGAATTTGGAGATAATGATTCTGCCAATTTTTTCCTCAAAAAGAAACTTAAATTGGAGGACAAAGGCAATCTTCCGCCAAGCCAACTGGGGGTAATAGCTTTTCCACTGGAGGATTTTACGTAGACCGTCATATCTTTTAGCATCGTATATTCTAACACGCGTCCTGCTAAAACAAATTTGTCACCTTTATGCAATTTGGAGATAAAATATTCTTCAATCATGCCGATGTAGCCGCCCGACAAAAATTTTACCCTCAACATAGAATCGCTAACTATTGCTCCAATGTTCATACGGTGAAGCATGCCTATTTTACGTTTTTCAACAACTAATTTTCCGTCTTCTTGCTTCACCACTTTGTGAAATTCTTCGTAATTTTTCCCAGTTTTTCCGCCCTGTGTGATGAAGTAAATGCACCATTGCCATTCCTCGTCTGTAATTTCAGAATAAGCATAGGTATTTTTAATAACAGGATAAATTTCGTCTGGATAAAAACCGCCGCCCAAAGCCAAAGTTACCAGAAATTGCACCAAAACATCGTACGCCAATACGAAAGGTTCTCTGCTTTCTATCACCTTATTTTTCACGGCTTCTTTTAAAGCCGAAGCTTCTATCAGTTCCAAGGAATGCGTGGGTACAAAATAGATTTTGGAAGTTTCAAACGGTGAATGTCCGCTTCGTCCTGCTCTTTGCATAAAACGTGCAACGCCTTTGCTGGAACCAATTTGGATGACGGTGTCTACAGGTTTAAAATCGACACCCAAATCCAATGATGAGGTAGAAACCACTGCTTTTAACAAACCAGAACTTAAGTTTTCTTCTACCCACTGACGTAAATTCGCATCGATAGAACTGTGATGCAACGCAATTTGTCCCGCAAAATCAGGATAGGCTTCCAGCAATAACTGGTACCACATTTCGCTTTGACTTCGCGTATTGGTAAAAATTAATGTTGACTTACTTTTTAAAATGATAGGAACGACTTCCTGAACTAATTTTCCGCCCAAATGTCCTGCCCAAGGCAAAATCTCTACTTCTGGAGGATACACTGAAAGAATTTCTATTTTTTTCTGTTCTTTGGCGACAACTTTTGTTCTTTTTTTAGCATCCGGAATTAAAACCTCCAAAGCTTGATCCAAATTTCCGATGGTGGCTGTAATTCCCCAAATTTTTACTTTTGGTTGTTGATATTTCAGAACCGCCAAAGCCAACTCTGTCATCACGCCACGTTTGGTGCTCAACAATTCATGCCATTCGTCTACAACAACAGATTGCAGATTTTTGAAAAATCTTTCGTGGTTTTTCTGAGCCAAAAGCAGATGCAAACTTTCGGGAGTTACCAAAAGTACATCGGGCATATTTTTGGTTTGTCGAGTTTTGTGTTTTGCATCCGTATCGCCGTTGCGAACTTCTACCACCCAATCCAAGCCAATCTCATCAACTGCTTGTTGCATGGCTCTCGCCAAATCTTTTGCAAGGGAACGCAAAGGCGTAATCCAAAGTAATTTTAAACCATTTTTGTATTTCTCGGGATGATTAAAAAAATCAATAATTACAGCTAAAAATAGAGAATAGGTTTTCCCAAAACCCGTTGGTGCAATCACCATTCCAGAATAACCGTTGGAAAAACGTTGCCAAACTTCATTCTGAAAAGAAAAAGCTTTCATACCTTTATCGTTCATCCATTTTTGAACGATTTGGTAACCTTCGGAGTTTTCGAATGTATCGGTCAAACAATTAATTTTTTAATATCTTCAATATCGTCTATTTCATCCACTTTTTTGTCTTTTCGCCAGCGCAAAATTCTTGGAAAACGCAATGCTACACCAGATTTGTGTCTGCTGCTAAAACCAATTCCTTCAAAAGCCAGTTCAAAAACCAATTCAGGTTTTACCGTTCTTACGGGACCGAATTTTTCAACTACATTTTTAGATATAAATTTGCTTACTTCTTGGATTTCTTTATCTGTTAAACCAGAATAGGCTTTGGCGATAGTTACTAATTTACCTTCTTTTTTTACTGCAAAAGTATAATCTGTATAATATCCACTTCGTCGTCCACTACCTTTTTGAGCATAAATCAATACCGCATCCAGCGTTAATGGATCAATTTTCCATTTCCACCAATCGCCTTTTTTGCGACCAGTGTGGTACGGAGAATGGTAATTTTTCAGCATCAAACCTTCGCTGTTGATTTCGCGCGCGTTTTCACGAATGTCAGGAAGTTGATTCCAGTTTTCAAAAACAATTTCTTCGGAAATTTTAATCTTTTCTGAAGGATTCATTTCCAATACTTTTTGAAGTTGAAAACGCCTCTCTTTCATTGAGTGATCTCGAAAATCTTCATTTTCAAATTCTAATAAATCATAAGTAAAAACCACGATTGGAATTTCGTCCAGCATTTTTTTGCTTAAATTTTTGCGATTCAATCTTTTTTGAAGTTCATTGAAATTTAGAACTCGATGGTCTTTAAACGCTAAAATTTCGCCATCAATCACAAAATTCCCTTTCCATTGAAGTAATTCGTCTCTAATTTCAGGAAAATGATCGGTGACCAATTCCTCGCCACGAGACCAAATAAAAACTTCGCCATCTCGTTTAATAAATTGTCCACGAATGCCGTCCCACTTGTATTCTACCAACCAATCTTCGGTAGCGCCCAAATCTTGAAGTTCTTTTTCTAAGGCATACGCCAAACAAAACGGATAAGGTTTGGACAAATTAGTGTCTGTATATTCACCCTTTATCAGACTTTCAAAATCAACTTCTTCGGGTTTCCAATGTCCCATAATGCTGTGTGCAACGGCACTGGGATCCATCTTGTAAAATTTCGCTAAGGTATTAATCAATGCTTTCGAAGAAACCCCAATGCGAAAACTTCCGCCCAATAATTTATTGAAAATAAAACGCTCCACATTATCCAAACTATCCCAAGCGTTAAGCACAAATTCTTTCTTTTCTTCGTCGGTTTTGTCTTTTAAATCAATAATTTTTTGCATCCAATCGGATAAAGAAATTTCGATACTTTTTTTAGGAGGTGGAAGTATTAAAGAAATGGTTTCTCCCAAATCGCCAACGCTAGAATAGCTTTCTACGAAGAGCCATTCGGGAATCTGAGCTACTTCCATTGCCCAAATTTTCATAAAACTAGAATTGATATTTCGTTTAGGTTTTTTGCCTGTAAATAAGGCTAAAAACCACATTTTATCTCTTGAAGACGCCACTTTTAGAAACTCGATAATCGCTTCTTGTTTCAAAGAAGTTTTGTTGGTGCTGTCGAGTGCATTGATTAATGTGGCGAAATCTTTCATTTACTATTTAAAAACAATTACAGTGCTTCATCGATTTCCGTTTTTTCTTCATCATCGCCGTATTCGGTTTTTACCTCTTCGGAGTAGATACCTATTTCATTTAAATATTTAGAAAAAACAGCGGTCTGACCGTGAGTTACGTACACTTTTTGGGCTTCAGTCGCTTTTATTGCTGTTAATAAGCCTTGCCAATCTGCATGATCGCTAATCGCAAAACCTGCATCTGCACTGCGCCATCTTCGAGCACCACGAATTTGCATCCAACCCGAACAAATAGCGTACGCCATATTCGGTATTTTCTTCATCGCTGGATTGTCGACCAATGCGGGCGGTAACAGAATAATTTTTCCATCCAAATGCTTTTTATCGTCACTCAAATCAATGGTGTTGTAATCTGGAAGTTTTACTCCCACACTTTCATACGCTTCATTTAGTTTCGCGATAGAATAATGAACATTCAGCTCACCCAAACCTTCCAAAGCTTTCATAATTCGCTGCGATTTTCCCAATGAATAACCGATGAATACGGAGGTTTTACCATTTTTACGATTTTGCTCTACCCAATTTTTCATTTGATTTTCTTGCTCTTCAACAGAAAGCCAATTGTAAATGGGAAGTCCGAAAGTACTTTCAGTAACAAATTCATTGCATTTTACCGCTTCAAAAGGCGTGGAAAGTCCATCATTTTGAATTTTATAATCGCCAGAAATTACGGAGACATAGCCTTTGTATTCCATCCTAATTTGTGCAGAACCAATAATATGTCCTGCCGGATGCAGAGAAACTTTTACGCCGTTAATGTTTATCACTTCACCATAGGCTACACTTTTACATTCTATATTTCGACCAATTCGTGAATACAAAATAGGTTTTGTAAAATGATGACACAGATATTTTTTCATGCCACTTCGTGCATGATCAGCGTGACCATGCGTGATGACTGCTAAATCCACAGGTCGCCAAGGATCGATATAAAATTTCCCTGGAACACAATAGATGCCTTTGGATGTGAATTTTAGCAGTTTCAACCTAATCGAGTTTTTTTGAATTGTTTTTCAAATGTTTGGCAACAAAATATCCCGCTGCAATTGCTAAACCTGTTCCAATAATTTTTTTGGTGGTCTTGGACGGCATTGGTAGCGCTGTTTCTCCGTAAACTCGGTGCGGATTATTGGATGGCTCTAAGATGTTACCTTCCTCATCTTTGCCTTTTTTAACCTTCATCATTAATCTCATTACACCAGTTGCCAAATTGGTAAATGTTTCTGGAAAAGCGCCATGAGCAAGCTTTAGCATAAATGAAGTAGCATCTGGGAAGGTGTCGTTTTTAGGTTTTTCTACTAATTTGTAAATTACTTTTGCGGTATCTCGAGGATCAGCAGCAAATGGAGGAATTTTAAAATCTAAACCCGAAAATTTTGCAGAATGCATATTCCCAGTGGATTGTTGCACTTGCGGATAAATATTACAAATATGAATTTCTGGATACACGCTGTATTCGCTCTGCAAACCACTCATCATGCCTTTAATTCCTGTTTTTGTCGCTGAATATACCGAGCTAAACGGCGCAGGCATATAACCACCAATGGAAACATTATTAATTAAAACGCCTTGCTTTTGTTCTTTAAAAACGGGCAAAACATAATAAGCGCCATGCATATAGCCCATTAAATTGGTTTTGATAACTTGCTCATTAATGTCCATTGGGATTTCCTCGAATTTTCCGCTTGCCATAACACCTGCATTGTTCACCCAAACATCGATTCTACCAAATTCTTTCAATGCAAATTCTACCAAATCTTTCACCTCATTGGCATTCGAAACATCAGTAGTTTTGTATACGGCTTTTCCACCTAAAGCATTACATTCGGCAACCGCTTTCTCCAAACCTTCTTTTCCTCTTGCTGCTAATACAACTTGGTAGCCATTTTCTGCAAACAATTGCGCCGTTGCCAATCCAACACCACTTGAGGCACCTGTAATAACCGCTGTTTTTGTAACTAAACTTGTAATTGTGTCTATAGAATCCATAATGTTATATTTTTTCGTTGTTATGATTGCGAGTTTCGATGGAACGCTCGTAAACTTTTTTTCTAATTTGCTGAATTTTCCCAACGGGTTGCAACTCTTTTTTACTATCAAAAGGATTGAATGAGAGCTGTTCTAATTCCAAATTTGTTTCCTCTAAAACTTTTTCAAATTCAATAATACCAAAGTCTAAAAAATCGGTTTTTCGCCAATCTTTGGTTAAATTATTAATCGGTTGATATTTCTCGTCGTAAGCAATTTGATATAAAATTTTATACTTCAAATCATTTTTTGAAATGTAAGATTTCACATCTTCCAAAATTGAAATTCCTGTTGAAAATTCTGGGTCGAATTGTAGCGGAATGGCTTTTATTTTAATGATTTTGTTACCTAAACGATATGCACCAACAGAATAATAACTTCTTGCTAGAATGAAATACTTGAAACTTTCAATCCAATTTCTAATGGCAGAAACGAAAGACCAATTCATTGTTTCGAAGGCCATTGGTGCACCAGAAATTAAAATTTTAAATGCCTGAAATGGTTTTGTAACAATGGAACCCGCAAAAAATCGGTTAATTGCCATAAAAACTTTCAAAAAACCACTGACAGATTTTGTCATAAATAACGGAAAATTCACCAGTGGATAATTTGCAATCGTGGAAGAGCCATCATCAATTTTTAAAGCAAAACCAAACAAAGGAAGTTGTCGATCGGACTTTGAAATTTTCAAATTGGCGTGTGATAATCGCACCAGAGCATTGTACTCATTTTCAGGAAAAAATTCTTTTAGATTTTCATCTTTTGAGGGAATAAATCGTCCTTTCAAATAAGAATACGATTTTGCGTGTGCATCTCTGGTAGAATATTTTACCTTGCTTATTTTTCCAGATTTATTTACAAATTTCGAAACTGTGGTCAAAGTTTGTTCCAACAAATCATTTTCACGAGGTGTTAATGAATCAAATTTTGGATGATATGCTATTGGAAACTTCATTAAATCTTAAGCTCGCCTTCTATCCCTCCGTCTTCAATTGGACTTCCCGTAACGGCAGCAAAAAGCATTTTCGACATGGCAATAAATTTATTGTCTTTGGTTTCGTAATAATAGCCATCATTAGGCGAAACTTTTATTACACTGATATTGGGGTCATCTTTACCATCGAACCAAGCATTAGCAAAATTGGACCAATATTTTTCGATTAAGCTTTTGTCTTGCGAAGCACTGGCTTTTCCTTTAATAAAGATGTATTCGTATTTAGAATTATTCATAAAATACAATTCTACATTAGGATTGGCTTCAATTTCATCATTTTTTAGTGAGCGAACGTCGCTCAAAAACCATAAATTGCCTGCCTCATCAACTTCTTGTAGAGCCATGGGTCTGCTGGTGGTATTGCCGCCAATATTGGTGGTAAAAAAGCAAGTTCCAGCGGTCTCGGCGATCGATTTTATTTTCTCAATTGCTTGATTTCCGTTTAAATTTTCGTGAGGTGATTGTGCATTTCCCATAATTTTGTGACTTTATATTTTATTAATTGGTATTTCGGAAGTGTGCGGAAAACAATTTCTTTATTCATTAATATGATACGTAAAATTGGTGCACACAATAACATCGTTACTATCAAAATGTTTTACAATTCCGTCCTTTTCCATGGCCACTACCCAACAGGAGTTTTGATGCATGCCATAATCAATAATAAATACCGTATGACCACGCCCCAGAGGCGTATCTACAAGGATGGTTGGACTTAATTGTAAAATCATTTTGTATTTTTTTTGTTTTAAATGAGTGATAAGAATAGACTATGAAGGCACTTTTCTTTGTGCTTCACGGTCCCAAATGCGATGAAGTTTCATAGCGTTAATGAAAGATTCTGACCAATTGGCGTCCTTACTTTCCAAAATAACACCTTTATCAACTTCCACAAAAGACCTATCCAATAAGCTTTCCGCATCTTTCGCAAAAGCCAATACCTTACAATGTCTATACGCATCGTTGATAAATTCGTAATAATCTGCATTCTTTTTCAGAGCTTCTACCGATTTGCCTGACGGCGTAAAAACAGCGTCATAACAAACGGATGGATCGGTAAGATAAGTATGTTCGATATTTTGGGTCTCGCCTTCCTGGTAAGTGAGCGGACCCACTTTGGACGAAATTAAAACGGCTTCGGCACCTTCCTTTTCTAAAGCTTTTTTAAGTTCATCAACACTCGCTTTGGAAACCCCATTATCCACCAAAAAGGCAACCTTTCTGGTTTTAATCGTTCCTTCTCCTGCTTTTACCTTCATGCTAAGCGCTTCGGAAGAGCTGATCTCATTTTTCTTTACTTTTAATGGATAGTTTGGATGATTTTGTCTGGCAAATTTCAAAGTTAATTCATCCAATTCTTTTGGAGGGGTGATATTGAGATTGTCACCCACTTTTTTCGCTAAATCTTTATCAATTTGATTTAAAATAGCAACCTGACGTTCTCTGATTTTAGGGTCGTTAACTTTGCTGAGTTCAAAACTTAATGCATTTATAATATGCTGTTTTTCTGGCTCGCTTTGAGAATTGAAAAATAATGTAGCTTGGCTAAAATGGTCAGCAAACGAATCGGAACGCGCTCGCACTTTTTTACCATCCACTTTTTGCTCATGCGACTGGAAACCTTCTTCACCCTTCAACATGGCATGATAAGGACATCCCGATCCTTTACTGTTAGGGAAATAGCTAACGCCACCTTTCAAAATATCAATTCGACCTGTTCCGTCTTTTTGGTTGTTATGTTTTTGATTAACAGACCTGTTAATTGGTATTTCGTGAAAATTGGCACCGCCCAATCGATAATTTTGAGTATCCATATATGAGAAAACTCTACCTTGTAGCAATGGATCGTCAGTTAAATCAATACCTGGGATAATTCTTCCAGGGTCGAAAGCGACTTGTTCAGTTTCAGCGAAGAAATTTTCAGGATTGCGGTTCAGAGTCATCGTTCCTATGATTTTTACTGGAACCAATTCTTCTGGAACCAATTTGGTGGCATCTAAAATATCAAAAGAATATTTGAACTCATCTTCTTCTGGAATCAACTGTACACCCAAGTCCCATTGTGGATAGTTGCCCGCTTCAATAGCTTCGTACAAATCTTGACGGTGAAAATCTGAATTAAATCCAGACAACTTTTGAGCTTCATTCCAAGCCACGGAATGTACTCCTAATTTTGGTTTCCAATGGAATTTTACAAAGGTGGCTTTACCATCTTTATTCACTAATTTGAAGGTATGCACCCCAAAACCTTCCATCATACGCAAACTTCGTGGAATGGCTCTATCAGACATCGCCCACATGATCATGTGTGCAGATTCAGGCATTAAGGAAATGAAATCCCAAAACGTATCGTGCGCCGAAGCGGCTTGCGGATACTCTTTATCAGGTTCAGGCTTTACAGAATGAATTAAATCTGGAAAATTCATCGCATCCTGAATAAAAAAAACAGGAATATTATTGCCTACCAAATCATAATTCCCGTCTTCTGTATAAAATTTAACCGAAAAACCACGCACATCTCTCGCCAAATCAGTCGAACCTTTAAAGCCCGCAACTGTAGAAAAACGTGCAAACAGTGGCGTTTTGGTTCCTTTCTGCAAAAATTTCGCACATGTATATTCAGAAATATCTTCATGGATTTCTAAAATGCCGTGCGCACCGCTACCTCGGGCATGTACTACACGCTCCGGAATTCTTTCGCGGTCAAAATGTGCTAACTTGTCAAAATAAATGTGATCTTGCTGAAGAGACGGGCCGCGATCTCCAACTTTCAAAGTGTTATTGTTATCATAAATCGGGACACCATCATTGGTTGTCAATTTTTGATTAGAATTATCAACTGTAGATTGATTCATCTGTTCGATTTTCGCATCGGATTGTTTGTTTTTTTTCATAAAATATTTTTTTTGGATTAAGTGCAATTTTTTTTTCTCTTTTTAAAGTTAAATTTTAAAAAAGGAAAGCCTACATCGAACTCTTTAAAATAAAAATGATGCAGAAAAACGTAAATATTTTAACAAAAGTAATGCCATAAAAATCAGTGTTTTTTTGAATAAAAATATTTTTTGGCAAAATTATTTCGATAAAATGTAAGATTTATTTACAAATTTTTACATTACCATGTGATAATTTTGATACAAATTGTATCAAAAAATGCTTTTCAGCATGATATATATTTTGTATTTTTAAAAATTAGAATTGAGGGAATGGATAGAATTCAGGAAAAATTAATTATCTTGGCTGATGCTGCGAAATATGATGTAAGTTGCAGTTCTAGCGGTAGTAAAAGGAAAAATGCGGGCGGTATTGGCGATGCGTCATCTTCAGGAATTTGCCACACGTATACCGAGGACGGGAGATGCGTTTCTTTGCTCAAAATCTTACTCACCAACCATTGTATTTACGATTGCTCCTTTTGTGTGAGCCGAAAAAGTAACGATGTAGAAAGGGCAGCTTTTACGGTGGATGAAGTGGTAGAATTAACCATGAATTTTTATCGCAGAAATTATATTGAAGGTCTCTTTTTAAGTTCTGGAATTTTCAAAAATGCTGATTTTACGATGGAACGCCTGATGCGTATTGTTAAAAAACTTCGTACAGAAGAACGCTACAACGGTTACATTCACCTGAAAACCATCCCTGGAGCTAGTGAAGAATTGATTAAAGAAGCGGGTTTGTATGTGGATAGAATGAGTATTAATCTGGAAATGCCCACTGAAAAAGGACTGAAAATGGTAGCTCCTGAAAAAGATCATGATAGCGTAAGGAAACCTTTGGCTTTTGTTCAAAATCAAATTCAGGAATTGAAATCGGAGTCCAAGCTGATCAAATCCAAACCCTTATTTGTTCCAGCAGGTCAAAGCACTCAAATGGTGATTGGCGCAACTCCCGAAAACGACTTAGAAATTATGAGCGTCGCCAACGAGTTTTATCAAAATTATAATTTGAAAAGAGTGTATTACAGTGGCTATATTCCTATTAATAACGAAAATGCTTTGCTTCCTCAAATTGGCTCGCAACCTCCATTAATTAGAGAAAATAGATTGTATCAAACAGATTGGTTATTGCGTTTTTATGATTTTAAATTAGATGAAATTCTGAATCCGTCATTCACCAATTTGGACATGGATATTGATCCGAAATTGGGTTGGGCACTTCGGAATCCGCATTTTTTTCCAGTGGATATTAACAAAGCAAGTTATCAGGAAATAATAAGAATTCCAGGAATGGGGCGACAATCGGCAATGAAAATTGTAAAGAGTAGAAAATTTGGAAAATTGCACGAATATCAAGTCAAGAAAATGGGAATTAGTTTTAATAGAGCCAAATATTTTATGATTTGCGCCGATACCAAAATGCAGCTTGGCGAATTGGCACCTTTAAAAGTAAAATCTTTGATTACAGCGACTTCCAAAAGCAAATATAAATCATCAGTTCCTAGCAATCAGCTCAGTTTATTTTAAAAATCCAAAAAGGATGAACGGTAATGTCATCCTTTTCTTACATTGTTGCGAAAAATAACTATTTCTTATTTCCACCCATAAATTTTGAAATTAACCAAATGATGAGCGCGACGCCGCCAAAAATCAAGATAAATGCCCACCACATTCCTGCTTTAAATATGGTATTTACAGCTTCACAACTCGTTAATAAAGACATACATAAAATAGCAAAAAATCCTAGTGTAAATTTTTTCATAGTAAATTGATTTATAATTATGATGTATTCAAAAAGTCTGCCATTAATCAGACGATACTAAAATTTTTAATGTTTTAAGTGAGTAAATTTTGGCGGGAAAATTGTTGTGCTTTAACAAAAATTAAAATGAAAAATAAAAGTTTAAAAAAAGTAATGTTCGCCTTTGCTGGCGTTGGTGTTATTGCTGGATTATTGGCTTGCTCGGGAAAAAAAGCAATGAGCAATAATGTGCAAGTGGTTCAAAATTTTGATGCCGACAAATATTTGGGAACTTGGTATGAGGTGGCACGTTTTGATTTTAAATTTGAAAAAGATTTAAAAAACGTAACTGCCAATTATTCTAAAAGAGAAGACGGAAAAATTAAAGTTTTGAATAAAGGTTTTAACACCGTAAAAAATGAATGGGAAGAAGCCACAGGAAAGGCCAAATTTGTAGGTTCTGAAAATGAAGCAGCATTGAAAGTCTCATTTTTTGGTCCATTTTATTCGGAGTACAACGTAGTACAATTGGATCCTGAGTATAAAACGGCGCTAATCTTCGGTGAAAGTACAGATTACATTTGGATTTTATCTCGTTCCAAAACTATTTCTGAAGATACCAAGAAGAAGTATTTAGATTTTGCCACAAAACATGGATATGACCTTTTTAAATTAGTGTGGACAATACAGGATTAAGCGTGAAACAATACGTTTTTGATGGAAGCTACGTTGGCTTTTTAACTTCGATATTTGAAAGTTTTGAAAGAAAACATTTTGAAATAGAATTGTCGACAAAAGAAAATTTTGTCGCTAGTTTTTTTGATGAATCTTTTGAGATTATTTCGGATCCTGAAAAAGCAAAAAGAGTAATGCTAGGGCTTAAGAAGAAATTACCTGCTGTGGAAGTCATTAATATTTACAAAGTTTTTCTTTCAGAAAATATTTCGGCATTGCAATCCTTAGTGTACCTCATTCAAAATATATTTAAAAATCGGACAGATATTTTAGAAAATTTCGGAGATGCAAAAGTTTTAGAATACCATAAAACACTAAAAAAAGTGGACAGAGAAAGGCATCGTATGAAAGCTTTTGTTCGATTTCAGAAGAGTGAAGACGGAATGTTTTATTGTATGGTAGAGCCAGATTTTAATGTATTACCCCTAATTTCAGATTTTTTTAGAAAGCGATATGCAGATCAAAAATGGCTTATTTATGACGTAAAACGAAAATATGGATTGCACTATAATCTGTCAACGATCGACGAAGTTTATCTTAGCACAAAGCAAAAAAACGACCTAAGCACGGCTGATTCAATAATAAATTTAAATGAAACTGAAGAACATTTTCAGACTTTATGGAAGCAGTATTTTAAAAGCACCAACATAGAAGCCCGAAAAAATATAAAACTGCATCTTCAACATGTCCCAAGACGCTATTGGAAGTATTTGGTGGAGAAACAGTAAATAGAGATTTTTATTTTAGCATTATCCACTTTTATTTATCATTTGCTTTATTATTTGCCGATGCAAAATTTAGAGAAGATATTCCCTAAAACCTCGTCGTTCGTGAACTCACCCGATATTTCACCAAGATGTCCCAGAGCATTGCGAAGTTCATATGCCAAAAGTTCCGTAGTAATCTTATGCGAAACAGCTTCTTCAACTTGCGTTACCGAATACAATGATTTCTGTAACGCCTCATAGTGACGCTGATTAGTAATTACCACACCACCTTCTTGCGCTTTTAAGTTTTCAACGTAGGAAGAAAGTTCATTCTTTAACTCCTGAATATTACGATTCTCGATAGCTGAAATCTTAATAAAATCAAACGGCGTATCCAAAGCATCACGGAACTGATGTTCAATCATATTAAAAGCAGTTGTAACGACTTCATCTATTTTTGTTAAACAGATAATCAATTCCAAATCCTCTCGAACCAACGACTGAACCATGCGAATATCCTCTGAAAAATCTTCAGAATTAGCGGCAGCTAGATACACCAATATCTCGGCTTGACTAACCTTTTCACGGGCTTTTTGCACACCTATCGCTTCAATCTCGTCTTCCGTATCACGCAATCCCGCGGTGTCTATCAATCGAAAAGCATGACCTTTTATATGAAGAATTTCTTCTATGGTATCACGCGTCGTTCCCGCAATATTACTTACTATCGCACGCTCTTCTTTCAGTAAGGTATTTAATAAAGTCGATTTCCCGGCGTTGGGTTTCCCAATAATTGCCACAGCAGTACCGTTCTTAATGGCATTTCCGTATTGGAAACTGTCTATTAATGATTTCAATTTAGCTTGTATTCGTTTAATCAAGCCTACTAAAGCCTTTCTATCAGCGAATTCCACATCTTCCTCAGCAAAATCCAATTCCAATTCAATAAGTGAAGTAAAATTTAATAAGTCGCCTCGCAGCACCGAAATCTCTTGGGAAATCCCACCTTTCAATTGGTTTAATGCTACTTTTCGAGAGGCTTCATTTTCAGAAGCAATCAGGTCAGCAATGGATTCGGCTTGGGAAAGGTCGATTCTACCATTCATGAAGGCACGCATGGTAAATTCCCCGGCTTTCGCCATTCGAGCACCGTTCTTAATTAAAACTTCCAGAATCTTCGCACCAATATGCGGCGAACCATGAAACGAAATCTCCACAGAGTTTTCCGTCGTAAACGTCTTCGGCGCATGGAATACCGAAACCATCACCTCATCAATAATTTCTTTGTTGTTGGCGTCTTCGTCTCTTGTCTTTTCTCTTTCCTCTTCCTTCCCATCTACGATAAACCCATAATGCACCGTATGCGACTTCACTTTTTCAAGGTTTTTACCTTCAAAAACTTTATTCACAATTTCAAAAGATTTTTCGCCCGAAACTCTGATAATTCCAATGGCGCCAACGCCGTTTGCTGTGGCTAATGCGCAGATAGTGTCATGATTCATACTGCAAATTTACGCCTTTTTCACTCAAAATTATAGCACTCGCGAATCGGCTTTCCGTTATATCTCTTTTCATCACACTTCGGTCAATGATTTTTTAATATGTTTGCTTATGCTGAATTATCTCCAGAAGAATAATTTAAAAAAAAGTCTTAGCTGATAATGCATAATTTTTTACCAATGATATTATATTTTTATGTCATCGTAACAACAAGCCGACATGAGAATTAATAAATAAGAAAAATACTTGTTGAAAAAAATGTATTTTCGCTTCAACAAAAATCTAATAAATTAAATGAGAATATTAACCTCTATTTTCTTATTACTATCCATATTTGTAAGTTCTCAAAATCAAAGATTTGTTTACGAATACAGCTTCAGAATGGATTCTTTAAATCGCGATAACGTAGAAAAAGAATTAATGAATCTTGATATTGGCAAAGATGGATCTTACTTTTATAGTGCATTACTTATTGCACGCGATTCACTTTTTAAAGCAGAATTTGAAAAAGCTAATGCAACTAAATCTATGGTTTTGGACATGCGAAAAATAAAACAGTCAAAAGTTCATTTCCGAATTTCAAAAGTCTATCCAAGTTTCGAGACAGTCTATCATACCATGCTTAATGCAACAAATTTGGCGATTAAAGTAGTGGACAAAATAAAATGGACGGTTTTATCCGAGACAAAAACAATTGAGAAATTCAAAGCTCAAAAAGCGACGACAACTTTCGGAGGTCGTAACTGGATTGCTTGGTTCACTAATGATATCCAAATCCAAGATGGACCTTATAAATTTTGTGGTTTACCCGGATTAATCTTAACAATCGAAGATGACAAAGGAGATCATCAATTCAGATTTGTTGGTAATCAAAAAATTGAGCACGAGCAAAGTCTTATGGATTCAAAAATGAAAGACATCTTTGTTACCAAAGAAAAATTTAATTTTCTTTGGAACGAATACAAAAAAGATCCCGCAAAGAACATCAAATTAATACACAGCTCGTCCCAAATGTCGGAGACTTTATTTTACAATGCAAACGATGGAAGTCCTATGTCAAAACAGGATTTAATAAAAGGAAAAGAAGAACATGCTGCCGAAAGTTTTAAGAAAAATAATAATTTTATCGAAGTTGCGCTTTATAAATAATTATTCATTCTTTTTACAAGTATAATCTTAAGGAATTTTGAAAATAGCTTGACTTAGAAGCCGAGAACCTGCTGTCGCTAGTCGCTGTTATGTGCCCTCACCTATCCCGTCGCTTACATAACGAGCTCCAACATGCCGCTCCATCAGGGCTAAGACTACTAACTGGAAAAATAATCATCCAATATCTTTACAAACACTAAAACCAACAACTAAAACCTATCGCCTTGTGTATTTTTAAAACTTTTCACAAATTTGCATAATGCATCCACGAGAACTGAAAATCGAAAATTTTACTTACGATTTACCCAACGAAAATATCGCTTACAATCCCGCAAATCCTAGAGATTCGTCCAAGCTTTTAGTTTACAAAAACAACGACATCTCAACCGATATTTATCAACATATATCAGATTATTTGTCAAATGATGCAGTTTTGGTTTTTAACGATACCAAAGTTATAAAGTCTAGATTGTTTTTCACGAACGAAACTGGCGCAACCATCGAGGTTTTTTGCCTAGAACCCTATGGCGAAAACGTCAATTACGAAGATTATTTTCAGAAACAGGGAAGCGTGCTTTGGACTTGCCTTATTGGGAAAGTTGCAAAATGGAGAACACCAAAGCTTACTAAAATTTTAGAAATTGATAATAAAAATGTAGAACTTACTGCTGAGATTATTGAAAAACTTCCCGATTCTTATGTGGTAAAATTATCGTGGTCACCAGAAGAAATTCCGTTTGCGGATGTGGTTAATGCTGCAGGTGTTACTCCGCTTCCACCCTATATTAAACGAGTTGCGGACAAAACCGATGAAGAAACTTACCAAACTGTTTACTCCGAACATGACGGATCTGTTGCGGCACCAACAGCGGGCTTGCATTTCACAAAAAGGATTTTGGATGATCTTCATAGTAAAGGCATCGAAACACTTTTCACAACTTTGCATATCGGCGCAGGAACCTTCAAACCTGTGAAATCTGAAACAATGGACGAACACATCATGCATTCTGAATGTATGAATATTAGCATTGATTTTTTAGAACATCTTTTAGAAAATATTAATCGTCCCATTATTCCTGTTGGTACAACATCCATGCGAACTGTCGAAAGCATTTTTTGGATGGGAAATAAAGTGGCCAACAATCCGAATATTCTTTTTGAAAATCTAAAAGTTACACAATGGGAACCATACGAAACCGAAACTATTAATTCTGCTGAGGTTGCTATTTCAGCATTAATTAATTGGGTTAAAGAAGATGAGCAAAGCCATATTTCTGTAGAGACAGAAATTATTATTGCACCAAGCTACACTTTCCGAATTGCAAAAGGTCTTATCACCAACTTTCATCAACCGCAGTCTACATTGTTATTGCTAGTTTCGGCATTAATTGGTGAAAAATGGCATGAACTTTATGATTATGCGTTGAAGAATAATTTTAGATTTTTAAGTTACGGTGACGGTAGTCTATTGCTACCATAATTTATTTTAAAAATGAAGCTCATTTAATCCCATAAAAAAATCCTCGCAGGCTAACTGACGAGGATTATTATTTTTATTTAATAATATTTAATATTTACAAAGGACTAACCAAATCTAAGAACCATTCTTTGATTTCACCATCTAGATGTGGACCAATTTTTTCTTCACACTGTTTGTGATAAGCATTTAACCAATCGATTTCAGCTTGCGAAAGCATATCTTTCACAATGGTATCTTTGAAGAATGGGCAGAACGTCAAAGTTTCAAAATCATAGAAAGTTCCGAAATCTGTTGTTTCAACTTCTTTAACCACAAGAAGATTCTCGTGACGAATTCCGTATTTGTTTTCCAAATAGAAACCTGGCTCGTTAGAAACCACCATTCCTGGAAGTAATTCTTGCGGATTTAGATCTTTACGTATATTTTGTGGTCCTTCGTGTACGTTCATAAAACTGCCAACACCGTGACCAGTGCCGTGCGCATAATCTTTGCCAGCCATCCACAACGGAAGTCTCGCAATTGCGTCCAATTGTACACCACGAGTTCCTTTCGGGAATTTAACCATCGATAATCGGATCATACCTTGTAACACCAAAGTCGAATCTATTTTGAACTGCTCCGAAACTTCGCCAATCGCTAAAGTCCTTGTAATATCGGTTGTCCCTTCCAGATATTGACCTCCAGAATCTACAAGGATAATTCCTTTATTAGTAACATCAGAACTTCCCTCTTTCTTGGCAGAATAATGTGGTAACGCGGCGTTGCCTTCGTATCCAACGATACTTCCAAAACTTTCGCCAACAAAATTATCAAGACTTGCACGGAATTCTCTTAATTTAAGTCCAATCGAATATTCTGTCATCGATTCTTTACCAACATTGTGTGTCAACCAATATAGGAATTTCACCATCCCAACACCATCGCGCTCCATCACCGTTCTGAGACCAGCCAACTCTGCTTCGTTCTTTTGAGCTTTCATAAGATTACCCGGAACCGCAGCTTTTAACAATGTATTATCATTAACCAAAGTATGAATAATGGCTTGATTGGTATTTGGTGAAACCAAAACTTTTTGATTCTTTATCGATTTTAAAAATGAATAAAAATCGGCATAAGGCATCATTTTAACATTAGATGCATCCATTAGATTTTTAGCTTCTTTATTAAGTTTATCTAGATCCACAAACAAAATTGCTTCGTCACGAGATAAATAAATGTAGCCTAAAAATACTGGGTTAGATTGCACGTCGCTTCCTCGTAGATTAAGCGTCCAAGCGACATCGTCCAAACTTGAAATAATATGCGCAGTTGCTCCCATTTCGTCCATTTTTTGACGGATATCCGAAAGCTTATCAGTTACCGATTTGCCAGCGCGTTCAACAGGATGCACAAAAACTTCATTTTTAGAAGGCGTTCCTCTATCTGTCCAGATGTCATTTAATAAAGCTAAATCTACTAAACTAATATCAGCTTTCTTCAATTGATTTTCGACCAATTCCCAGTTAGCGTTAGACGTTGCAATTGCGTTAACGGCAACCTTTCCAGCTTTTGGAATTTCAGAAATAATCCAATCTACAAATTGTGGCGTTCCTTCCACTCCTTCTTTCATCAAATCAATTGTCGAATCTTTTAGTTCTGCGTTAGCCTGAACAAAATAACGACCATCAGTCCAAACGCCAGCTCTGTCTTTAGTAACGACCGCAAAACCCGCCGAACCAGTAAAACCGGTTAACCAGGTTCTCTCCTTCCATTCGTTAGGAAGATATTCGCTCATGTGAGGATCTGCGGAAAAAATAATGTACGCATCTATATTTTGCGCTTGCATTGCTTCGCGAAGCTTTGCTAATTTATCTTGTGTTGTCATAATAAGGTTCGGAAATTTCAGGAGATAAAATTAGTCAATATTAAGGACTAGACCAATTTTGAAATCTTATAAAAATCCTAAATTTTAATGCAAACTTCTTAAATCTTATATACCAGTAAACGTCAAATAAAGTAAATATGAATTTAATCCAAGGATAATTCCGCTGATGATAATTACTAAAGTTTTTAACCAAGGTTTGTTAGCAAAACGTCCCATTTTTAATTTAGAATTTGTGAACATTACTAACGGAATAACAGCAAAACTCAGTTGCATTGACAAAATAATTTGGCTGAAAACCAACAGTTGCGACGTTCCTCTTTCACCATAAAGAATGGCTACAATTAAGGCTGGAATAACAGCAATAAGTCGCGTTATTAAACGACGAACCCAAGGTTTTAATCTAATATTTAGAAAACCTTCCATAACGATTTGACCTGCTAAAGTCCCTGTCAAAGTTGAATTTTGCCCAGAAGCCAATAAAGCAACTCCAAAGAAAATACTCGCGAAAGTTGTACCTAAAAGCGGTGTCAAAAGTTGATATGCATCATGAATATCTGCAACACCATGATGTCCACTTGTGTGGAAAGTCGCCGCTGACAAAATCAAAATGGAAGCATTTATAAAAAACGCCAACATCAGAGAAAAGCTACTATCAATGGTCGCAAATTTAATCGCTTCTTTTTTGCCTTCTGTAGTTCTTGGATAATTTCTAGTTTGGACAATACTGCTGTGTAGATAAAGGTTGTGCGGCATAACAGTCGCACCAAGAATTCCGATGGCAATATACAACATGTGCGGATTGGTCACCACTTCTTTTTGTGGAACTAAACCATGTAGAATTGGGAAAATCTCAGGTTTACTAACGATTAATTCGTAAATAAAACAACCTAAAATAATGAAGATTAAACCTCCAACAATACTTTCTATAATCCGAAAACCTTTGGCTTGTAAAAATAAAATGATGAAAACATCAACAACCGTGATGACGACGCCCCAAGTCAACGGAATACCAAAGAGCAAATTAAGCGCAATCGCCGTACCGATGACTTCTGCCAGATCACAAGCCGCAATGGCAATTTCGCAGAGAATCCAAAGTGCAAAATTAACTGGCGGACTAAAATGATCGCGACAAGCTTGCGCCAAATCTCTTTCTGCAACGATTCCTAACTTTAAAGAAAGGTGTTGTAATACGATCGCAAAAAGGTTTGAAATCAAAATAACTGATAACAATGTATAACCGAAACTTGCGCCACCTTCGATATCAGTAGCCCAATTTCCGGGATCCATATAACCAACAGCAATCATTAGCCCTGGTCCTGTAAAAGCCAAAAGCTTTTTCCAAAAACCTGCATCCTGCGGAACTTTTATTGATGAATATACTTCTTGAAGAGAATGTTGGTGCTTCTCTCTTCGCCAAGCTTCTTTAGATTTTTTGAACATTAAAAATATTTTGTTAGAATAATCTAACAAAATTACATAATTAATTTATTTTCACAAAAAAAGCTACCAATTTTGGTAGCTTTTTTCTTATAAAGTTTTAATAATTTACTTCACAAAACGAATTGCAGTTTTTCTATCCGCCTCTCTTTCTTTGTCTGAAGCATCAGCTGAAACTTTTGCAAACTCTGAACCATAACCCTCTGCTTCTTTAACTTGAGCAGAACCTAAAGCAGTTTTAACAGCTGTAGCTCTTTCTTTAGATAATTTTAGGTTAGTTGCAGCATCTCCTTTTTTGTCTGTGTAAGCACCAATTTTGATGTTAGCCGCTGGGAATTCAGCAAGAATAGCTTTCAAATTATCTAACTGAACTTGAGATTCTGGTGTTAATTTAGTTGAATTAAATTCGAAATTTAAATTATCAAAATTAAACCATTTGTCTTTAAGTTGCGCTTCTGTTGAGTTTTTGTACTCGTCAGATTTTAAGAATGTAACGATTTGATCTTCGATACCTCCTTTGTAAGCATTAATAGTTTTACCACTTGGTAAAGTTACTACCATACTTTCTCTATTCACGGTTGTACCATTAGCAGTAGAATCAACTGTTGTACTCGATGCAACAGTGTCTGTTATGATTGCAGTACTATCCGTTGTACCAGCAGGTACAGTATCCGCTTTTTTGCCACATTGTTTCCATAAGAACCAACCAGCTAATAAAAGAAGTAATAATGGAAGTAACCATTTCAGGATAGAACCTCCTCCTCCATTGTCATTTGGTGGTGGTGTGTGTACATTTCCGCTTCTGGTAACATGAGCGCCAGAGTCAACATACTCTGTCTCTTTATTAACAACTGGCTTCGGAACTTCCACTGTTGGAGTCGGAGTCGGAGTTGCAGCTGCTGCAGCGCCACCAAGACCTAAACCTGCAAGACTAAGACCCGCTGGTAATAAGCCCGAAACAATGCCTTTTTGGTCATTTAATAAATTAGTGAATTGGTTTTGATCTAGATTGTTATCAGTAATATACTTACCTAAAAATCCAAAACTACTCCCTCCTACTAGATCTAATAATTGATGACCAGAAGCTGGACTTACACCAGCAAAATTAGATACCGTGTTAACCAAAGTATCTGCTTTTCCTCCAAAAATTAAAGAAATTATTGACTTGATAGTTCCAGCAACGCGGTCGGAACCACTCGTCATCTGAGAAACAAAATCGGAAGACGCAAGACTTTTCAGAGTAGAGAAAAGTGTTGAGTCTTCCGAATTATTTGCCATTCCACCAATGATAGCTGGTAAGAATGCACTGATTGCATTTGACACATTTGAGTTACTTTCTCCTAAATGTGTGGATACTTGTGATACAATTTCTGGACTAAGTTGTCCTTTGATCAGGTCGATTAAGTTAATTGCCATAAGTGTTTATTTTTTTTGATAATACTAAGACAATCAAAAACTACACCATGTGTTAACTTTTTAGCAAATAAAACTAAATTTTAATATGCTTTCGCAAATAAAACACGTTGTTTTGATGGTTTTCCTGTAATAAGAGATATGCCTTCTTCCATATCATTTTCTAAAGGAATACATCTAATAGTGGCTTTTGTTTCATTTTTGATTTGCTCTTCTTCTTCATCTGTACCGTCCCAGTGTGCTGAAATAAATCCGCCTTTTTCTTCTAAAACTTTTTTGAACTCCTCATAAGTGTCAACCTTAGTTACGTGAGTATCTCTGTAAGTTTTAGCTTTATTAAACACATCTTGCTGAATTGTTTTTAATAATTCCTCGATATATGTATCTACATTATCAATTGGTTGTACTTCTTTAGTCAAATTATCTCTTCTCGCAATTTCGACAGTTCCGTTTTCTAAATCTTTAGGACCAATTGCCATTCTTACTGGCACACCTTTTAGTTCGTATTCAGCAAACTTCCAACCTGGTTTGTTCTGTGTATCGTTATCAAATTTAACAGAAATACCTTTCGCTTTTAATTTTGCTTGAATATCCAAAGCTACTTTGCTGATTTCTTCTAATTGTTCTTCTCCTTTAAAAATAGGAACAATAACCACCTGAATTGGAGCCAAACTTGGTGGCAATACCAAACCATGATCATCCGAATGTGTCATAATTAATGCACCCATTAATCTGGTCGAAGTTCCCCAAGAAGTTGCCCAAGCATATTCTATTTTACCTTCTTTATTAGTGAATTTAACATCGAAAGCTTTTGCAAAATTTTGTCCTAAAAAGTGAGACGTTCCGGCTTGTAAAGCTTTACCATCTTGCATAAGTGCTTCGATACAATAAGTTTCGTCTGCACCAGCAAATCTCTCAGATGGTGTTTTAATACCTCTAACAACAGGAATTGCCATAAAGTTCTCTGCAAAATCTGCATAGACATCTAACATTTGTTCTGACTCGTCAATGGCTTCCTGACGCGTTGCATGCGCTGTGTGCCCTTCTTGCCAAAGGAATTCGGCAGTTCTAAGGAATAGACGTGTTCTCATCTCCCAACGTACCACATTTGCCCATTGGTTAATCAGGATTGGTAAATCTCTATAAGATTGAATCCAATTTTTATAAGTACTCCAAATAATAGCCTCAGAAGTTGGACGAACAATAAGTTCTTCTTCTAATTTTGCATTAGGATCAACAATTAATTTCCCTGGATTATCGGGATCATTTTTTAGACGGTAATGCGTAACAACCGCGCATTCTTTAGCAAAACCTTCCGCATTCTTCTCTTCTGCTTCGAACAAGCTTTTCGGGACAAACAAGGGGAAATAAGCATTAACGTGTCCTGTTTCTTTGAATTTGCGATCCATCTCATCACGCATTTTTTCCCAAATTGCATAACCGTAAGGTTTAATTACCATACAACCACGCACACCAGAGTTTTCTGCTAAGTCAGCTTTTACAACCAATTCGTTGTACCATTTGCTGTAATCTTCTGCCCTTGTTGTTAACTTTGCCATAAATTTTTTGATATTTCTTTTTAACTTTTCTTTATAAAGCCAATCTAAAATAAAAGCAGTAATTTTACCTGCCTATTTATCGTACTTTGTGGTACAAATTTGGTATAAAGAAATGCAAATATAATAAACTTAATACTCTGTTGAAAATGAAAACTTTTAACAATTATAACATTTTTAATCTTGTTAAGTCAAAAGCCTTAATAATGATTTCCAGCAGCTTCTTATTAACGTCTTGTATTGTCTATACAGGAGGTTATTCTGAGACTGATGGTGTATACTATGATCCTAGTAGAGATAGCCTTCCAGAAGGCTATTCGGGGAATTATGGCAATCAGGTCGACCAATATTACGACTATGGTGATGTCGGTATTGTTGAGCAATCTGTGAAAAACCAACAACTTAGTAATAATCGTTACGGAAGTTATGAATCTGATTGGGGAAATTATACAGGAACAGAGACTTATTACACCAATAATAATTGGGGTTGGGGAGCTGGATATTATGGATATGGTATGCCATATTATGGTTCTCGTTGGGGCTATGGTTGGAATATCGGAATGAATTGGGGTTGGGGAAGCCCCTGGTATTACAACAGTTTCTATGATCCTTTCTGGGGTTATGGTTATGGTGGTGGATATTGGGGAAGCTACTATTCACCTTATTACTCACCGTACTATTATGGTTATGGCGGCGGGTACTATCCTTACTATGGCAACAACTCATACTATATTCCGCAAGGAACGAGAAATACAAACGGGAACAGACTTTCTGGCATGCTGCGAGAAAATAGTGTAAGAAATATGACTAATAATGCTGGCATAAGAAATTCTAATGGTAGCACTCGTAATCAAGGTATGATTAATAATGGAAATAATGCTAATGTAAGAAATCCTAACAATATGGGAGGTTACAGAAATCCGCAAAGTTTCCCAAATCAACATAACGACGGATCTACCCGCCAAAATGGTGGTATGAGAAACGATAGTAGTATTCGTAGTAATAACGGTGGTTTCAGAAATTCAACACCAATGCAAAATTCTGGCGGATATCGTAGTAGCGGATCTAGTGGTGGAGCATTCAACTCTACTGGTGGTACTAGATCTGGCGGAACTATGGGCGGTAGCGCTGGTGGTGGTATGCGTTCTGGAGGAGGAATGAGATCTGGTGGACGTTAATTCCATTTAAAAAAATTAATTATAAACTTATAAAACAGTCTTTATTAAAGAACTTTAATATGTTAAAAAGAACATTACTGATACTTACTTTACCAGCAGCTTTTTATCTACAAGCTCAGGACATATCAGAAATTAAGAATACAACCGACGTCTATAACAACAATAGCATTAATGGAACCGCAAAATATGTAGGCATGGCGGGATCAATGGGAGCTTTAGGAGGTGACATTTCTAGTGTTAATGTTAACCCTGCAGGTTTAGGAGTTAACATTGTCAGTGACCTTAGTCTTAGTTTATCAACCTATTCTAACAAGAATACAAGTACATTAGGTAGCGCTTCTGCTTCTAATAAAGTTAATAAAACAGATTTAGGTAACGCCTCTGCAATAATTGCGTTTGACTTAAGTAATCTTAATTCTAAATGGAAATTCGTAAACATAGGTCTTAGCTATAATTCAACTTTCTTAAATGACCAAGTTGGAACACCAGGAAATAGCAATATCAAAATCCAGAAAGATTTAATAGATGCAAATAATAATCCACTAGTCGGTACTTTAAGCTACCAAGGGCATGTCTATAGCAGAGATGGCCGTTCAGATAAAACTGATTTTACGATTGGAGCCAATTACGATAACAGAATCTATTTAGGAGCTGGTATTAAGATGAGCAGCATTAGTTATACGCAAAACGATTATGCATTTTTTAATTTAGATGCAAATAATGTTACTGGTTCGTATGAAAAGCAATACACACCTTATTTAGAAGATTCGAGAGGATTCTCAGCTAACTTTGGTATTATTGGTAAAATCAACAATCAATTCCGTCTAGGAGCAGCTATTGAAACACCAACATGGTGGAAGGTAGACCGAGTATACAGAGATTATGCCATTGCGGATAATGGTTATACAGATACTGCCGAATTCTCGGAATCTAGAAATCTAAGAACGCCTTTCAATGCAACGCTGAGTGCAGCTTTTGTTCCTAATAAGAATTTCGCTCTTAACATCGATTATATCCAAGGATTAAGTAAGCCTAAATATACAACGGCTTCAGCAGTAAATTCAGATCTTAATGCTTTCTATAATGAGAATTATAAAAACTCATCACAAGTAAGACTTGGGGCTGAATATCGTTATGAAGGTCTTCGTGTGAGAGCTGGTTATGCATTTGCAAATAATCCATTTAACAACATTATGTTGTCTAGCTATAATAATGATGGATCAATACAAGATGTTAATTACTCCCATCTAATGCTATCTAAAAGAAATACTTTGGGCGTAGGTCTTGGTTATGACTTTAAGGCCTTCTACATCGATGCAGCTTATCAAAATGTGTCATCAGAATATGAGAATCCATTCTTGTATGGTTCTGCAAATAAAGGCACTGGTTATTACAGTAACAATTTTGATGTTAACTCCTCGGCTTATGCCGTGTCGAAAGTTAAAAATCAAATGAACAATTTAGTATTTACGCTTGGTTGGAAATTTTAATCCGAACGAAAACATAATAAAAAGAGCTATTCGAAATTCGAATAGCTTTTTTAATTTTTAAGACTGTTGCAACGCTTTATCGGTTGGCTGCGTTTTCTTTTGTACCACTTTCTTAACCACATAATCGATAACAATCGGCGCTAAGATTGTCAACAGTGTTTTTAATAATCTCGATCTCATAATTTGAATATTTAAACTACTACAAACAAGATTTAAGCCATAATCAAAAGCTAGATTATTTTTCTACTAAAGCTTCACCATCGAATTTTACATCGTCCCAACCATACTTCATAAAGTTTCGGATATTTTGATGATTGTCTCCTTCAGGATCTTGTAATACCTCTTTTTTGTAATAATCTCCGAACAAATCTAAAGTCTGCTCTTTGCTGAGGTTATTTATTTTAGCAAAATAAAAAATTTTGCAAGAGCCATTGTTTTGATTAGCAACGTTAATTTGATCACCATTCGTAAATTTGGTTGGAAAAAAGTCATAATGCTTGTCAATATCAGCGATAACATCATTAAAATCAAAATTCGTTTCTCCGTTTTTTATCTGTTCTAAAATTGTCATTGTTTTAAATTTAAAAATCTTTAGTTTCAAAAATACAATAAAAAAACTCCGAAATCGATAGAGTTCGGAGTTTTGTAATATTTTAGTTAAATCAATTAATGACCAGAATTATCAACTGCTTTTGCCATGGTCTCCGCATTGTGTTTATGTCTAAATAAAACAGCAAATGCTATCGCAACAATTAGCGCATAGATTGCGAAACTTAGCCAGATTTCGTGCCAGTTTTTCATCATAACAGCTTTTGACAGTACACCATCTGGTCCAACACTAGCGTTGAAAGAGTTTTTCAAGATTCCTAAAAACGTTGGATTATCTGGTGTTGTCTCTAGATAAGTTGCCAATTCGGTCGCAGTTGAAAATTTGTGCGTAAAGAATTTATCAATCATCCAGCCTGCAACATTACTTCCGATAACCGCTCCGAAACCGTTAGTCATCATCATAAATAGACCTTGCGCAGAGGAACGAATGTTCTTTTCAGTAGTTGTTTCTACAAATAAAGAACCTGATATATTAAAGAAATCGAATGCCATACCGTAAACGATACACGACATAATAATCATCCAAAGACCACCTTGTGGATCACCAAAAGCAAACAATCCGAAACGAAGAACCCATGCCAACATACTGATAAGCATGACGTTTTTAATCCCATATTTAATTAAGAAAAAAGGAATTGCTAGAATAAACAAAGTTTCAGAAACTTGAGAAATCGCCATAATAATGGTCGAACGTTGTACTACAAAAGAGTCAGCATATTTAGGAAAATTCGCAAATTCGCTTAAGAATACATCACCATAAGCATTTGTCAACTGTAAAGCAGCACCCAACAACATCGAAAAAATGAAGAATAAAGCCATTTTATAATTTCCGAAAAGCTTGAAGGCATTAAGTCCTAACTGCTCAGCTAAAGGTGCATTTTTATCAATAAGATTTTGTGGAGGACATTTTGGAAGCGTTATCGCGTAGATTCCTAAAAGGATTGCAACAGCTCCAGCAATGTAGAATTGTCCTTCCGTTGCTTTATTACCAGTAAGATTGGTGATAATCATTGCTACAATAAATCCAACTGTACCCCAAACTCTGATTGGTGGAAAATCCTTAACCACATCAAGATTATTGTTTTTTAGGACATTGTAAGATATCGAGTTACATAATGAAATTGTTGGCATATAAAAACACATTGCCAGCAACATAATGTAAAAAAACGAATTTGGACTTTCTGCATGTGGTAACAAAAATAATGTTGCGCCATACAGCACGTGTAAAATTGCATAAATTCTTTCGGCATTTATCCAACGGTCAGCAATAATACCTGTAATAGTAGGCATAAAGATCGCAGCAATCCCCATTGTACCAAATACAGCACCGAATTGCGTCCCATCCCAATGCTTTGTCCCAAACCAGAAGTTAGCCATTGTAATGAGCCAAGCTCCCCAAACGAAAAACTGAAGGAAACTCAGTATCGTTAAACGTAATTTTATGTTCATAATTATGAAATGTAAATAGAAATATTATTCAATCTTTCGGTTGCGCTTTTTGATCTCTTCTTGTATTTGTAAAGCGGTATCAAAATCTTCTTCTTTAACTGCGTCTTCTAAAAGTTGCGCTAATTCTTGCGATGACAAATTGCCAAGACTGGCTCCTTCTAATTCTTCGGTATTTTGATTATCTGCAACATCCGCAGACATCTCTTCAGGTTCGTTGATTTCTAAAAGAATTCCGGCTTCGCTAAGGACTTGTTCCGTCGTAAAAATAGGTGCATCAAATCGAACTGCCATTGCAACAGCATCCGACGTGCGTGCATCCAAAATTAATTCTTCATCCGAAATGTTATTAGTAAAAACAAGGTTTGAAAAGAAAACGCCGTCCAAAATTTGATAAATAACAACAGAACTCAATCGGTATTGCGTTGCCTTTACGAAGCTTGAAAAAAGATCGTGCGTCAATGGTCTCGGTGGTTGTATATCTTTTTCTAGACCGAGTGATATGGATTGTGCTTCAAAATTGCCTATAACAACAGGTAGTTTGACACCTGTCTCTTCGTGTTCTAATAATAATGCATAGGCTCCAGATTGTGTCTGGCTATAGGAAATTCCTCTTATGATAAGTCTTTTATAATCCATCTAGCAAATATAAAGTTTTTTAGGAATTTGGAGGTCAGTTTTTAAACCAAGTATAATTAATTGATTTGTAAAAGACTATAAGCAAAATATCCTAAATTTTAGATTTTGAAAAATTGCTAATTATCCCTTCTCCGCGCCCCGACTTGAGTGGAACTCCTTTTTTTGCTTGGCATAAAGCGTCGGCAATAAAGAGTGGGAACGGAAGGCGGAAATGGCGCCCAAATAAAAAAGCCCGAGAAGATTCTCAGGCTTTATATCTAGTCTAAAAATCGGTTAAGATTTGAAGGCTTTAAGTTTTTCTACCAAGGCAGGAACGATCTGGAACGCGTCACCAACTACTCCATAATCTGCAGATTTAAAGAACGGTGCTTCTGGATCGTTGTTGATAACTACAATAGTTTTTGATGAGTTTACACCCGCCAAATGCTGGATAGCTCCTGAAATACCTACTGCGATGTATAAGTTAGGCGAAATTGCCTTACCTGTTTGACCAACGTGCTCAGCGTGTGGTCTCCAACCGATATCAGCAACTGGCTTAGACGATGCTGTTGCAGCGCCAAGTACGTTTGCTAGATCTTCGATCATTCCCCAGTTTTCTGGACCTTTAAGACCACGACCTGCAGAAACAACGATTTCGGCTTCTTTAAGGTCTAACTTACCTGATGATTGCTCGTGGCTAACCACTTTTGTATCTTCGTTAACGATGCTAAGATCTTTAACTTCTTCGGAACCTGAAACTGCATTTTCTTTAGCACCGAAAGCATTTTGAGATACTGTCGCGATAACGTTAGCGGCATCAGCTTTTGCATGCATAAATCCTTTACCTGAGAAAGCTTTTCTTTTCACTTGGAATGGTGAAAGGCTTTCTGGCGCAGCGATAACGTTAGTTAACAATGATGCATTTTTTTGGATTGCTAACATTGGTGCGATAGACGATGCATCTGTTGTGTGAGGGAAAACAACGATGTTGCCATCAGCGATTTGTCCTACTGCATCTGCATAAGCTTTTGCGCTGAAATTTTTAAGTCCTTCGTCTTTAACATTAATTACTTTTGATGCTCCATACTTATACAATAAATCTGAAGAATCTGTTGGGTTGATAGAGATAGCTGTTACAGTATCACCAGCTTGGTCTGCAATAGCTTTGGCGTAAGCAACTGCTTCGAAAGCTGCTTTTTTGTAAACACCATTTATATTTTCTGCATATACGAATATTGCCATTTTCTTGAATTTAAAAATTAAAAGATTTAATGATTAGAAGATAATATCCGAGTAATCTTGTATCTCAAAAATTCTATCTTCTAGTCTCTAATATTAGATAACTTTAGCTTCTTCGTGAAGTAATCTTACCAATTCGTCTAAGTTGTCAGGAGAAACCAATTTAACAGCTGCTCTTGGCGGAACTGCATCAAAAGAAATAGCATCAACTTTAACTTCTTTATTGCTAGGTTCTACAACTTGTAAAGGCTTTGTTCTTGCAGACATAATCCCTCTCATATTAGGGATGATAAGATCTTTTTCTTCAACAATACCTTTTTGACCAGCGATAACTGCAGGTAGTTTAACAGAAATAGTTTCTTTACCACCTTCAATCTCTCTAACTGCTGTAGCTTCTGCGCCGTTGATATCTAGACCAACACAAGCGTTAACGAAAGGTTGGTTAAGCAATGCTGCAACCATACCTGGTACTGCTCCACCGTTATAATCGATAGATTCTTTACCAGCTAATACAACATCGTATGCACCGTCTTGAGCGATTTTGGCAATCTCTTTAGCCACCGAATAACTATCTTTAGCTTCTGAGTTAACTCTAACTGCATCGTTAGCACCAATTGCTAATGCTTTACGGATAACAGCTTCTGTCCCAGCATCACCAACGTTAACCACAGTAACTGTAGCACCTTGGCTTTCTTGTAATTTTATAGCTTTTGTTAAAGCAAATTCGTCCAAAGGATTAATTACCCATTGGATTCCGTTTTTGTCGAAAGCAGATTTGTCTGCTGTAAAGTTAATTTTACTTGTCGTATCAGGCACACTGCTGATGCAAACTAATATTTTCATTTGGATAATTTTTTTGAAATTAAGCTTTGTAAATATACTAAATAATACTATGCACGCATAATATTTTGTTATTTTATGAATAAGAATCCGTCAACATTTGATTAAAAGGAATATGACAAGAATCTTCAAAAAGTTTTGAATTAAATTTTAAAACAAATCCAAAGTTTTGACAAGAATCATAATTCCCAAAAATCATTTATAAATCCGCAATCCTATTTTGTTTAATTATTTTTTGACTTGAGAAGCTCTTAATTCAATTTTTGATGGTAAAACACGAGGATCCATTTTCATCATATTTAAAACCAAATCACCAACATCTCTCGGTTGTATCTTCCACGACTCTTCTTCTGACGGTTCCGAATTGTTAAAATAGGTATTAATCGAGCCCGGCAAAATCACAGAACATTTAATATTGTACTTTCTAAGATCCAACATGGCTGCTTGTGTAAATCCTACAACACCAAACTTGGAAGCATTATAACCACTTCCCTTTTCAAAAAAGTATTCGCCAGCCAAACTCGCAATCGAAATAAAATAACCTTCGGTTTTCTTTAAAGCGTCGATGCTCGATTTTAAAGTATAAAAAACGCCCGTCAAATTGGTATCAATCATATCCTGCCAATCATCGATACTCAAATCTTCGATTGGTGCAAAATGTCCCAAACCTGCATTAGCAATTACCAAATCTAATCTTCCAAATTTCTCAACAACTTTCGAAATCGCTTTTTGCTCATCGTCAAAATTTTTAACATCCGAAATAATTCCTAAAACATTGTCGCCAGAAGCATCCAATTGTTTTGAAGCTTTTTCTACATCTTCAGCTTTTCGCCCTGAGAAAGCGATTTTGAAACCATTCTCCAGCAGAACTTCTGCAATTCCAAAACCAACGCCTTTTGTTCCACCTGTTATATAAGCTACTTTATTTTGTGACATATTGATAATTTAGTTCTACAAAAATAAAAAAAGACAATCCTTTCGAATAGTCTTTTAATATATTTTAACCTTTTGTATAATATTCAAAAAAATATGGGATACTCTCAATTCCTTTGTAATAGTTATACAATCCATAATGTTCGTTAGGAGAATGTATCGCATCAGAGTCTAGACCAAAGCCCATTAATACTGATTTTGCACCCAATACTTTTTCAAATAAAGACGTAATCGGAATACTTCCGCCACTTCTATAAGGAAGGACTTCTCTACCGAAAGCTTGTTCCATTGCTTTTTTAGCAGCTTGGAATTCTTTAGTATCGCTTTCTAAAACATAAGGCATTCCACCATGGTGAGGCGTCACTTTAACCTTAACACTTTTAGGAGCAATCTTCTCGAAATATTTTGTGAATTTCTCTGTAATTTCTTCAGGTGTTTGATTCGGAACCAAACGCATTGAGATTTTAGCAAAAGCTTTAGAAGCGATAACGGTTTTTGCACCTTCGCCAGTATAACCTCCCCAAATACCATTAACATCCAATGTTGGACGGATAGATGCTCTTTCTAAAGTTGTGTAGCCTTCTTCGCCTTGGATGTCATTTAATCCAATAGACTTTTTGTAAGCTTCTGGGTCATCTTTTAGTTTGTTCATTGCTTTACGATCTTCGTCAGAAACAACCAAAACATTATCGTAGAAACCATCAATTGTAATATGGCCTTTGTCATCGATAAGGTCACCAATCATTTTAGCTAAAACATTAATTGGATTAGGAACTGCGCCTCCATAAAGTCCAGAATGTAAATCTCTGTTAGGACCTTCCACTTCTACTTCTACATAGCTAAGACCCCTAAGTCCTGTCGTAACCGTTGGCTGCTCAACCGAATAAATATGCGTATCCGAAATCAAGATAACATCACATTTTAGTTTTTCTTTATTTTCTTCTAAGAAATCAGCTAAACTTGCAGAACCAACTTCTTCTTCTCCTTCAATAATAAATTTAACATTACAAGGCAAAGAATTCGTTTTCATCATGGCTTCGAAAGCTTTAACATGCATGAAGAATTGACCTTTATCATCCGCAGAACCACGTGCGAAAATTGCACCGTCTGGATGTAATTCTGTTTTCTTAACGACTGGCTCAAAAGGATCACTTGTCCACAATTCTAACGGATCAGCTGGTTGAACATCATAATGTCCGTACACCAAAACCGTTGGTAAAGCGGGATCAATCATCTTTTCGCCATAAGCTACAGGATAGCCTTTAGTTTTTAAAACTTCTACATTGTCAGCACCCGCTTTTTTTAAGTGATCCGCTACCGTGTCAGCACATTTCAGAACTTCGTCTTTGTAAGCTGGATCAGCACTAATTGACGCAATTCTTAACACATCAAACAACTCGTCTAAAAAACGTTGTTTGTTTTCCTGAATATAATTTTGAGTTTCGTTCATATCTAAAACTATTTGGAATTAATTGATATAAAAAATGTCTCACGCGAGTAAGACATTATATATTGTGAGAATCTATTATTACTTAACTTTAACAGTATCAACTTTTGCAGCTTCTGTTGGCGTCGCAACCGCAGTCTGTACTGGAGCAGCTTTTGTCGTGTCAACTTTAGTTTCGTAAGTTCCGTGTGGTGCGTTAGGATCGTCATATCTAACAACATCGTCAGTTTTTTTAAGACGACCTTTGTTACCTCCTTCTGGTAAACTACAAGATACTACAAATAAAGCTGAAGCCAATAATAAAAGAGATTTTTTCATTCTTAAAATTTTAAAGTTCAAAATTACTAAAACTCGTTCGTACAACAAAATAATTATCAGAAATTTATTCCGAATCTTATTAATTATGTTTAATGTAAACTACGGAGGACCAATTTGGCTTTTTGACTTTGTGTAAAAACTAAATAATCTTGTCCACCGTCTTTTATTTTATACTTCTTTTTAATCTCGTCTGGCGTCAATGGATGATTTTTAGAAATAATATTAAACTTCTCGTTTTTAATTAATTTTTTAGGATCGATATTTTCTACTTTTAAAATTCTTCCTGAGAAATCATTTAACAATTGCGAAGATGTGTAAAGATGCGTGTTTGGATGTAATTTTTTAAGATTAAATAATTTCGAAATACTATTAAATGCACCCGATTTTAGAACTGCATTATTTGGAATATAAAGATAATCTTCTACTTCGCCAAAGTCAGCTTTTATTGATTTCTCATCTTCAAAATGAAATTCGAATGTAGAATCTTGACTTTCCAAATTAATACAAGAAATCAATGGATTACCCGAAACAACATTCTTTTCTAAAGTTAAAACCAGCTCTTTAACGTCATTTCGCCAAGCAATAATTTCAATTTTCAAAAGATATTTAACCTCCGACACCAAATAGCTAATATCGATTAACGGCGAAAGTTTAATGATAACTTTATCGCCAATTTCTAATAATTGATCTTGAATTTCTAAAATATTGGGTGATAAATCTTCCAATAAAAATTTCTTCTTTAGATTTTGGTCACGACGCGCGGGATCGAGATAAATGACATCAAAATGCCTTTTGTTTTGACTTAAAAAATCTTCTAAATCAAGACTGTGGAAATTAGCTTTTCTGCCAAGGATTTTCCAATTTTGTTCAACAATTTTGATAAGCTGTGGATTCTGCTCAACCAAATCAATTTCATCAAAATTCTTGGAAAGAAAATAAGCGTCAATTCCAAAACCACAAGTCAAATCGAGGAAGTTTTTACCTTTTAAAAATTCAGATTTATAAGCCGCCGTAACTTCTGACGAAGCTTGTTCTAGATTGAGATTTGGAGGAAAAATAATGTTGTCTTTTTTCAAAAACGGAAACTTCTTTTCGGCAACTTTTCGACCTTTAATTTGTTGCACAATTTCTTGCATAGAAACGCCCTCAAAAGGTGATTTCTTCAATAACAAAGAATGCAAATCTGCGTCGAGATTTGCATTAATATAATTTTGAATTTCTTTCTTAAGAAGTTTTTCCATTTTTAAAATATCTGAAAATACGTCAGTTCGAATTTTTTATAGAAGTTTTATTTTGTCAATCCATTTTCGCTACAATTTTTCTCATTTAGATTTCGAAAAACTATTCAAATTGACGATTAAAAAAAACTATTCAAACATTTCTGCCCATCGTACAGCTTTTATTTCGTTGTCATTGTAAAGATCCGAAACTTGCTTTCTAACCTCCAACTTTGGATAAAGATTAACACCGATTAACTTGATTTTGCCTTCTTCTACCCAAGTTTGCTCTTTCGTCGCTTGCTCGAAAATCATCTCTTGGATTGCTCCATTTTTGATGTTCTCCGCAAATCCACCTTTGTTTTCAAAATCTAAAAACAAAGTCCAAGCTTGCTCAGACAACTGGCGTGTCACATCTTCGATTACATAACTTCCAGACGTCGCATCTTCAAAAACGTTGATAATACTTTCGTACGCCAAAACAATCATCTGCTTAAAAGACAACTCTTCAGAAAGTTTGGTTTGATTTTTAATTTTGAAATCGTTGGCAAAAACCGCATCAGCACCGCCAATCATCGCAGCAGACAACTCTAGCGTCGATCGAATCAAATTATTCTCTTCGTCGTTATTGGCTTTATTTCTAAAACTTGTCTCCGCAAAAATGTATGGAAATAAATTCAATCCATATTCTTTAGAAAGTTGATTGAACAAATATTTAAACGCTCTAATTTTAGCAATTTCTAAAAAATATTGATGTCCAATTGCGAATCTGAAACTTAGTTTTTCTAAAATTTCAGATCCAAATTTCTCCACCAAATCTTTAGATTTTGCTAAAGCAATCGCCAATTGCTGTACTATAGAAGCTCCAGCATTTTGATAAACTGAAACATCGACACCGATATTTCTTTTGAAATTATTTTTAACTAAAGACTGCACCAAAGCTTCATCAATACTAGCATCTTTAGAAAAAACATCAACCAAACTAACATATTGATTGGTCTCAGCTGTTGTAAGATTTACTAAATCTGGATTAGAAAAAAACAAAGTTTTCTCCGAAACTTTAACATCTTTATCTATCAAAAAAGCGTAGGCATCTTCCTCCAAAAAGTCTTTGTATTTAGCAACAAGATGTGTACTTTCTTCGATACGCGGGAGCTTTTCAGCTTTTGGTGTACTGTTATCGTAATAACCTTTTACAACAATATTTTCAAGATTTTCTTTGATTAAAACGCTATCAATATCATCAGTTTTCAATTGTTTTTTCACCAATTGTTCCCAATCTTGAAGACTAACTTTCGGAAATTCCATTTTTACTTTTTATCAATTTTTGTACTATCGGCAACGAGAATAAAGATTTCTTCATTTGGCTTTTTCATGAAGTAATTTTCACGAGCATATTTTTCTTTCTCGTCTTTATTATTCATCAGCTTTTTGTAGAAAGCATCGTTTTTCTCGTATTCGGATTTGTAATAAGCCAACTGATGCTCATACTTTGTAATGTCACCATTTAGTTCATTAACAACTAGAAAAGAGGTGTTGTCAAAGAATATCATCCATGCAAAAAACGCCACCAAAGTAATGGTATATTTATTAAGAATGTAGCTGGTTACAAATTTATAACCGCTAGATTTCTTCTTGATATCTTTGATCAGCTCTTTCATTATTTTTTCAATGAATTGTTAATAACTGTGGTCAGAAAATCAATAGCAACGGTATTGTTTTTCATGTTCGGTACGATAAGATCGGCTTCGTTTTTTGATGGTTCGATAAACTCTTGGTGCATCGGTTTAAGCGTCGTTTGGTAGCGATGAAGCACTTCTTGCAAATCTCTTCCACGTTCTTGTGTATCGCGACGAATTCTTCGGATTAATCTTTCGTCAGAATCTGTGTGTACGAAGACTTTAAGATCATATTCTTTAAGCAATTCTTTATTTGTTAAAACTAGAATTCCTTCGACTATTAATACATTTTTCGGCTCCACCAAAACATGATCACCAGTTCTCGAATGCGTCACAAACGAATAAACAGGTTGCTCAATCGATTGATTATTTTTAAGCGCTTTAACGTGTTGCGTCAACAATTCAAAATCGATAGATTTTGGGTGGTCATAATTGAGCGCTTCACGCTCCACCAAAGTTAAATTTGGATTATCATGGTAATAATTGTCCTGAGAAAGAACGTTAACGCCTTCAACATTAAGCTGTTGGAGAATTTTGTTAACAACAGTCGTTTTTCCTGATCCCGTTCCTCCGGCAATCCCAATTACAAGCATACTTTGATTTTTTACAAATTTAATTTAAAAATAACATTCGGTACAAAAGAATTGATAAGAAATAATGAGATTTGGATATTGTTTTTAATGATTTTAGTTTTTAAAGTTTAAAACAAATCTTATTAAAAAAAAGAATTAATTTTCTTTAGGCGAAATTCCCAAAACATAATAGAACACCGCCAAAACTCTTGCGAAAAATTCGCGGGTATGGTTGCGATAATAACTTTCGTTTTTAGTAACATCTTGTGCATCGAATCCCAAAGCGTTCATATTGTTATTACGAGCAAAAAATAGCGCTCTCAGATTATGAAAACCTTGCGAAACAATGATGACATTGCTCTGTTTATAGACATCTTTGCAACGCAAAATACTTTTGTGTGTGTTAAAGCCTTTCGGATCTTCGATGATAATCTCTGGCGGAACACCTTCTGTATAAACCAAAAACTTCTTCATCGCAGCTGGCTCATCATAATTTTTTGACTTTTCGCCACTCACGATTATTTTTTTAATTTTCCCGTGGTGATATAAAGTCCCAACAGCAGCCATTCTAGACGTAAAATAAGGATTTGCAAAACCAGATTTCATCTTTGGAGAAGTTCCCAAAACCAAGGCGCATTCGCGTGGTGGAACTTTGCTGATTTTGGTGTAAGTCCTCCCACTCGTCAAGGCAAAAACCCAGAAGTTAGCAAGCAGCATCAACAAAAAAATCAATTCAAGGCTGATAAAGATGGTCTTGAAAAAAGATTTTATAAACTTCAACATACAAACAGGTTCGCTTAACTTATTTTTGAGAGAGTGAATTTAACTATAATTTTTGAAAAAGACGAAAAAATAATTAATCGATTACATCAAAATCTAAAAATAATTCTTGACTCATTGCGATAGCAGAACATGGCAAAATCTTCGACTGTTTCATTTCTTTTTCGGTTAAATATTCGTTTTCTTCCATTTCTACTTCACCTTTTTTAAGTTTACAAATACAGCTTCCGCACACACCAGATTTGCATGAATATGGCACATTAATCCCCATTCCTAAAAGTTGTTGCAGGATTTTTCCTTTGTTGTTTTTAAGAACGATATCATCGGTCGTTAGATGATTGTATTTAATTTTAAGTTTAATATTTTCGATTAACGGAAAAGATTTTTCCTGCGGATAAATATCATCATTAAAAGACTCAAACAATTCAAAATGAATATCGCGCTTCGGAATACCGTTGTTGTAACATGCATTAGCAACGGATTTTATCATATCTCCCGGACCACAAATTACAACTTTATCCGTCGCATCCCAAATCGTAGACTCTTCATCTTCCTCATCCAAATGCAAAATCTGATTAATGATCAAATTAACACGTTTCTCATCCAAACGTCCTTCGAAAAGCAGATTATTAATCTTTTGTCGTGAGAAAAAATAATACACAAAAAATCGATCAGAATGTTCTTGTTGAAGTGCATTTAACTCAGATTCAAAAATGACGTCATCTTTAGTTTTGTTACCATAAAACAAGAAAATTCGAGTTCTCGGTTCTTGAAAAAGTAGATTTTTAATTTGACTAAAAATCGGGGTAATCCCAATTCCCGCAGCAAAAGCAAGAATACTGCGCTTCTCATGAGGTTTTATCACCAAACTAAAACGTCCTTGTGGCGCACTGACAGAGACTTCGTCACCAATATTATAATTATCGTAAAGCGCTTTAGCAGAACTTTCGGGAGAATTAATTTTAATAGCAATTTCAAAATTAGATTCGTTAGGAGAAGTCGTTATCGAATAATCATTAATTTTTTCTTGTTCATTTTTAATAAACTTAACACTAACATATTGTCCTGATTGATAACTAAATACAGACTTTAATTCAACTGGAATTTCAAAACCCAATAAGAAACTATCTTTGGTCAAGTCTATTTTTTTAACTAATTTTAACCGATAAAACTGAGGCTGATTACCAACTGATAAAACTTGTTCTGTCATAGCTTCAAAATTAATCAAAAATTATCAAAGTATAATTTCAAATAAATCAATTACAATGTTAAAAATTCAACTTAAAATAAATGAAAAAATTAGTCTTAAGCCTTGTTTTGGGAGTTTCTTTAATCGCATGTAAAAACGATAAAGAACTAAAATTTGAAGATAAAAATAAAGACGCTGACTCTACGCAAATCGCAACTAATGTTGAAGAAGATTTGCTAAAATCGCATAAAGAATTGTTAGAGGTTAAAGCAGAACAAATGCCTAACCTATTGACTGCAAAAACGAATGACACGCTTTATGTAACCAACTTTTTTGCGACTTGGTGCCAACCTTGCATGGTCGAGATTCCTCATTTTAAAGAAAAAATGGAATCGTTAAAAGGTCAACCTGTAAAATTCACGTTTGTAAGTCTTGACAACAAATCAGATTGGAAAACGGCTGTTAACGATTTCGCTGATGAATACGGACTTCGCAACAATATTGTACTTCTTGATGGGACGACTTTGACTCCAGAATTCTTTAGTCAAAATTTTGACACTTGGAATGGTGAAGCTATTCCGTTCACATTAATGCGTCGCGGAAATATGGTTGACGAATATATGGGATCGATGAAAAAAGAGGAAATTAATAGCAAAATTGACAAAATGATGGCGGCTAATTTGGCGCCGAGCATCGACCAACAGAAAGAAAAAAGTAAGATTACGGGCAAAAAATAATCGAAAAGACATCCAATCGGATGTCTTTTTCTTTATGAATAATTTGTACTTTTGGCGCACAAATAAGACTATGGCTAAAAGCTTCGGAATCCTTGGTATCGTCTTAGGCATCGGTATTCTCATCGCTGTTGCTATCAACCTGAACATAGGTTTTATCCAACTACAACTTCAAGATTTTTATAATGAAAATTCTGTAAATGCCGCCATTGCAGACATTAGAGTTAATCGTGTTCTGGCGATGTTTTTGGCAGGAATTTCGATTCCCAGTAGTGGATTTTTATTACAAGAATATTTCAAAAATCCCTTAGCCGGACCAGACGTTTTGGGAATAACCTCAATCTCGAGTTTGGCGGTTGCTTGTTTTATTTTCTTTTCGCAATCGTGGATTCTGCCCGAGTTTTTACAAAATGGTTTTATTAGTTTTTCAGCTATTGGTGGGAGTTTAGCATTAATGATTGTTTTGATTTTGTTTTCAAAACGCTTTCAAAATTCGTCATTCATTATTATTTTCGGATTCTTAATTTCAGCTTTAGCTGGCGCTGTTGTTAGTATTTTGCAATTTTATGTTGAAAGTCAAAGCCTGAAAAATTATATTTTATGGTCATTTGGAGCGAATAATAATGTAAGTCGAGATCAACTTTTGATTTTATTTTTGTTTGTAATCGCAGGACTTTTTTTTAGTTTTAAATCAATAAAACCTTTGATGGGAAGCGCTTTCGGAACTTCTTATGCGCGAAGTATCGGTGTTAATCTTGATACTTTAAAATATTTCGTGATCATCGCAACATCTCTCCTATCAGCTTCTGTTACAGCGTTTTTAGGCCCTATATTATTCGTCGGAATTGTCGTACCACATTTTTGTCGATTGTTATTTAATCCTTCAAAACTTTGGCATCAATGGATTCTTAACATGATTTTAGGAATTTTCATTATGCTAAGTTTTTCGATTTTATCGGAATTAACACAGTTTCCGATTAATATTATCACGTCAGTTATTGGTATTCCTGTTATACTTTTGATGCTTTTAAAACAATCTACAAATATATAATTATGAATGCATTTTTAGAATTGAAAAACTTAAGCATTGGCTACAAAAAAACTTTGGTTTCTGAGATTAATACCGAAGCTAGTTTGGGCGAAGTAATCTTATTAATAGGAAATAATGGTGTTGGTAAAACAACTTTGATTAAAACTCTTTTAAAACAAAATCAAATTTTAAAAGGAGAGGTTTTAATTAGTCATAAATCGTTAAAAACTATTTCTCAGAGAGATATTGCCGAGGATATTGCCATTGTTTTTTCTAAAGCAGAAATCCCTACCAATTATACTGTTGAAGAACTTGTCAATTTTGGAAAATATATTCATTATCCTTATTATTTTAAAATTGATGAAAAAGATAAAACTGAGATTTCTGAAATTATTTCTAAACTAAACTTAGAACAATATCGTCACACACAACTCCAACATTTATCTGATGGAAATCTTCAAAAAGCATTTATTGGTCGAGCTTTAGCACAGAATTCTCCAATCATTATTTTGGACGAACCAACGACGCATTTGGATGAAGACAACAAACTAATTATTTTAAAATTACTTCGATCTCTTGCTAAAACTCAAAACAAATTAATTTTATTTTCGTCACATGATTGGCGTCTCGCTCGTGAATTTGCTGATAAAATTTGGTGGATTCGTGACCAAAAATTAAACTCAGGAATTACAGAAGAAATCCTATTAGAACACAAAAACTTCCTCGATCCTCATATTTTTGACATCAATTCTAAATTTGTTTCACCTAAAATTTTCGCACCCCAACTCGAAAAAGAATTGTTATTTTCATTTCTTCAAAAGAATTTCAATGAAGATTTATCCTTGTTTTCAATAACATACAATAACAATTTGTGGACAATTAGCGAAAATTCTTCAACAAGCCATCACAAAAACCTCTCTGAAATTAAAAATTCGCTACAAACTCGCTTAAAATCTAGATTTTAAATAATTTTATCTTGAATTTATTGCGAATAGCATAGCAATTAACCGTCTGATTTTCAATATTTAACATTTATTTAACTTAGACATACTATGCATGCATAATATATTTTCCTACTTTTGAGTAATCACTTTAAAGGTTATTATGGAAAAGAAAAATTCAGATAAAGTTGAAAGTGTAGATTTATTACTTAAATCTGCGTGGTTAGCCGTATCCAAAATGTATTCCGACAAAGCGTCATTATACAATTCAACAGCGGTACAGGCATTAACATTGCTAAAAATTGACCCCAAAGAAGGCACTCGAAGCACGAATCTTGGCCCCAAAATGGCGATTGAACCAACTTCTTTAACGAGAATCATCAAACTTTTAGAAGACAATGGCTATATCTATAAGGAAAAAACAACGACCGACAAACGCGAAGTTATTATTAAACTAACCGATAAAGGTATCGAATCGCGAAATCTATCTAAAAAAGTTGTCCTTGATTTTAATACCAAAGTTGTCGAAACTATTCCTCAAGAAAAGTTTGAAGTTTTTAAGGAAGTGATGAATCAAATTCTAAAAATCGCAAACAATCTTAACAATAAAAAATAGTTCCCACTTTGGGAATTAAACTATAATTTAATAATTAAAAAAATTACATATTCAAATGAAAAGACGAATCAAACACGTTACAGTATTAGGTTCCGGAATCATGGGAAGCGGTATTGCTGCGCACTTTGCAAACATTGGCGTGGAAGTATTGCTTTTGGACATCGTTCCGTTTGAACTGAACGAAGCTGAAGAGAAAAAAGGTTTGACTAAAGAAGACAAAGCCGTTCGTAACAGAATTGCAACCGAAAATTTAGGAAAACTTCAAAAAGCAAGCCCTGCACTACTCTATTCGCCAAGTTTTGCGAGCAGAATTAAAGTAGGAAACTTTGACGACGATATGAAGAAAATCGCGAATACCGATTGGATTATCGAAGTGGTTGTGGAAAGATTGGATATCAAAAAATCCGTATATGAAAAAATCGAGCAATTCCGTCAGCCTGGGACTTTGGTTTCGTCCAACACTTCGGGAATTCCGATTCATCTTTTAACAGAAGGTAGAAGTGACGATTTTAAAGATTATTTCGCAGGAACGCACTTCTTCAACCCTGTTCGTTATTTGCCATTACTAGAAATTATTCCAACGCCGCACACGCTTCCTGAGGTTGTAGATTTCTACATGACGTATGGAGCGAAATTCCTTGGAAAAACAACTGTGTTAGCAAAAGATACACCAGCGTTTATCGCTAACAGAATTGGTGTTTTCGGAATTATGAACATCTTTAATACGATTCAGAAATTAGGTTTAAACATTTCTGATGTTGATAAATTAACTGGTCCAGTTATCGGTCGTCCAAAATCGGCAACTTTCCGTACGGCGGATGTTGTAGGCTTGGATACATTGGTACACGTGGCTAACGGCGTTCGCGAAAGCGGTGTTGAACAAGATGTGTTCAAAGATCAGTTCGCAATGCCAAGTTACATCGATTTCTTAACGACGAATAATTTCTTAGGTTCAAAATCAGGTCAAGGTTTCTTCAAAAAAGTAAAAAATGCTGAAGGAAATTCAGAAATCTTAAGATTGAATCTTGATACTTTAGAATACGAAGCTCAAGGAAAAGTAAATTTCCCAACTTTAGAATTAACGAAAACTATTGAAAAACCTTTGGATCGTTTCAAAGTGTTAATCGGTGGTAAAGATAAAGCGGGTGAATTCTACAGATTGACTTTAGGATCGATGTTTGCGTACGTTTCGCACAAAGTTCCAGAGATTTCTGATGACATCTACAAAATAGACGATGCAATGAAAGCTGGTTTCGGTTGGGAAAATGGACCTTTCGAAATTTGGGATGCCGTTGGCATTCAAAAAGGTGTCGAATTGGCTAAAGAAGCAGGTTACGAGGTTTCGGATTGGGCAAAAGAATTGGCTTCTAAAAATGAAACGTTCTATAAAGTTAATGATGAAGGTCAAAGTATTTTCTACGATAAAAATACAGGAAACTACGATCAAATCCCTGGCCAAGAAGCCTTTATTATCCTTGATAATATCAGAAAAAATAAAACACTTTGGAGCAATTCTGGAGCTTCGATTGAAGATTTAGGTGACGGAATTATCAACTTTGAAATTCATTCTAAAATGAATTCTCTTGGAGGTGAAGTTCTTGATGGACTAAACCGAGCAATCGACCTTGCAGAAAAGGAATACGACGGATTGGTTATCGGAAATCAAGGTGCGAATTTCTCTGTTGGTGCAAACTTAGCGATGATTATGATGATGGCAGTTGACCAAGATTGGGATGATCTCAATATGGCAATTGCGTACTTCCAGAACTCGATGATGAGAGTTCGTTACTCTTCAATTCCAGTTGTGGTTGCGCCTCACACAATGACTTTGGGTGGTGGTTGCGAAATGACGCTTCACGCTGACCGAGTTGTTGCCGCTGCAGAAACCTATATCGGATTGGTGGAACTTGGAGTTGGTGTAATTCCTGGTGGTGGCGGAACAAAAGAATTAACATTAAGAACTTGTAAAGATTTTGTAAAAGACGATGTGAAAACCAACAGACTTCGCGATGCTTTTATGAATATTGCGATGGCTAAAGTAGCAACTTCGGCTTACGAAGCTTACGACATGGGAATTTTGGAGCACGGAAAAGACATCGTTGTGGTTGATAAAAAACGCCAGATTGCGGAAGCTAAAAAAGTAGCAAAACTAATGGCTGAGCAAGGTTACACGCAACCGATCGAAGAAACGGTTACTGTTCTTGGAAAAGATGCTTTAGGAATGTTCTACGTTGGTACCGATCAAATGCTTGCCGGAAATTTCATTTCAGAATACGACAAGAAAATTGCAGACAAGCTAGCAAACGTAATGGTAGGTGGGAATCTTTCTGAGCCGACTGCCGTTTCCGAGAGATACTTATTGAACCTTGAAAGAGAAACTTTCCTTTCCCTTTGCGGCGAAAGAAAAACCCTTGAGAGAATTCAGCACATGTTACAAACTGGGAAACCTTTGAGAAATTAGGATTTGTAAAATTTAAATTGAAAAAAATGTCAAAGACAGCATATATAATTAGGGGGTATAGAACTGCCGTAGGAAAGGCTCCAAAAGGATCTTTACGCTTTACAAGACCCGACGAAATGGCGGCTACAGTTATTGAAAAACTAATGGCTGAATTTCCGCAATTAGATAAAAATAGAATCGACGATCTTATCGTTGGAAACGCAATGCCAGAAGCTGAACAAGGCTTGAACGTTGCGCGTTTAATCTCTTTAATGGGATTAAATACAGACAAAGTTCCGGGCGTTACCATTAACAGATATTGCGCATCAGGTTCGGAAGCGATTGCGATTGCAACTGCAAAAATCCAATCAGGAATGGCTGATTGTATCATCGCAGGTGGTACAGAATCGATGAGTTATATTCCGATGGGCGGTTACAAACCTGTTCCAGATCCGATTTTAGCAAAATCAAACCCTGATTATTATTGGGGAATGGGCTATACTGCGGAAGCTGTGGCAAAGGAATTTAATGTTTCGAGAGCAGCTCAGGATGAATTTGCTTTTAATTCACATCAAAAAGCTTTGAAAGCTATTACTGAAGGAAGATTCAAAGACCAAATCGTTCCTGTTCCTGTTGAATATACTTTCGTAGATGAAAATCAAAAATTACAATCGAAGAAATTTGATTTCGCGATGGATGAAGGTCCAAGAGCAGACACTTCTTTGGAAGGTTTGGCAAAATTGAGACCAGTTTTCGCACAAGGCGGAAGCGTAACAGCAGGAAATTCATCTCAAATGTCAGACGGAGCGGCTTTCGTAATCGTAATGTCCGAAGAAATGGTAAAAGAACTTGGTTTGGAGCCAGAAGCAAGATTAGTTTCTTACGCGGCAGCAGGTTTAGAGCCAAGAATCATGGGAATGGGACCAGTTTACGCAGTTCCAAAAGCCTTAAAACAAGCTGGACTTCAATTAAATGACATCGACTTAATCGAGCTTAACGAAGCTTTCGCTTCTCAGTCGGTTGCGGTAATCAATGAATTGGGAATTAACCCAGAAATTACTAACGTAAATGGAGGTGCAATCGCACTTGGTCACCCACTTGGATGTACAGGAGCAAAATTGGCAGTTCAACTTTTCGACGAAATGAAAAAACGTGGCAACAAATACGGAATGGTAACCATGTGCGTTGGAACTGGACAAGGCGCAGCAGCTATTTACGAGTTGTTGTAGAAGAAAGAACAAAGAACAAAGAGGAAAGATTAAAGAAGCCTTATGAAGCATAATTTCAAAAATTTAAATATTTGGAAATTGTCAATTGAATTGGCGAATGAAATTTATGCGGCTTCTGATCTTTTTCCAAAAAATGAAGAATTTGGATTGAAATCGCAAATCCGAAGATGCGCTGTTTCTGTTCCTTCCAATATTGCGGAGGGATCGAGTCGGAGTTCTGATAAAGATTTTAATCGATTTTTAGAAATTAGTCTTGGTTCTCTTTTCGAACTTCAAACCCAGCTTATCATCGCAAATGCGAGAAATTACATTAACAACGAAAATTTTAATCTAATCGAAATAAGAATAATTGAGTTACAAAAGATGACTTCGGGCTTTCAAAATAATTTGGTCCCGAGATAATTCTTTTCTCTTTTATCTTTTTTCTTTCATCAAATTTTTTAATAAAACAAAAACTAAATATGGCAAATTTAACTGGCGGCGAATTTCTAATCAAGGAAATCCCAGCAAATGAAATCTTCTCTTTGGAGGAACTGAATGAAGAACAAAAAATGCTTCGCGACTCTGCAAAAGAGTTTATCGACAGAGAAGTAGTTCCGAATAGAGAAAAATTCGAACATAAAGATTATGCATTCACGGAAGAATGTATGAAAAAACTAGGCGAAATGGGAATGTTGGGAATCACAGTTCCTGAGCAATACGGCGGTATGGGAATGGGCTTCATCAACACGATGTTGGCTTGCGACTACCTTTCTGGTGCTACGGGATCGTTGGCTACGGCTTTCGGTGCGCACACGGGAATTGGGACACTTCCTACCCTTTTGTACGGTTCCGAGGAATTAAAAGCGAAATATCTTCCAGATTTAGCAGCAGGAACAAAATTCGGGGCGTACTGTTTGACAGAGCCGGATGCAGGTTCGGATGCGAATTCAGGAAAAACTAAAGCTGTTCTTTCAGCTGACGGAAAACATTATATCATCAACGGACAGAAAATGTGGATTTCTAACGCAGGTTTTGCTGATACTTTCACACTTTTCGCGAAAATTGATGATGATAAAAACATCACTGGTTTCGTAATCAATCGTTCGGAATTAGAAGATCCAAACTCTCTAACTTTAGGTGAAGAAGAGCACAAATTGGGAATCCGTGCGTCTTCTACAAGACAAGTTTTCTTCAACGACATGAAAGTTCCTGTGGAAAATATGTTGGGTGAAAGAAATAACGGTTTCAAAATCGCTTTAAATGCATTGAACGTTGGTCGTATCAAGTTAGCAGCGGCTTGTTTGGATGCTCAAAGAAGAATTTTAAATCATTCAATTCAATATTCAAACGAGAGAAAGCAATTTGGCGTTTCGATTTCAACTTTTGGAGCAATCAGAAAGAAATTGGCTGAAATGGCAACGGGAACATTCGTTTCAGAAGCTGGTGCTTACCGTGCTGCAAAAGATGTTCAGGATAAAATTGACGAACTGGTTGCTGGTGGAATGAATCACCAAGAAGCAGAATTGAAAGGTGTTGAAGAATTTGCAGTTGAATGTTCAATTCTAAAAGTTTTTGTTTCGGATTTAGCTCAACATACAGCTGATGAAGGTATCCAAATCTACGGTGGAATGGGCTTCTCGGAAGATACACCAATGGAAGCAGCTTGGAGAGATTCAAGAATTTCAAGAATTTATGAAGGAACCAACGAAATCAACAGACTTCTTGCGGTGGGAATGCTAATTAAGCGTGCTATGAAAGGACAATTAGATCTTTTAACTCCTGCAATGGCGATTTCTAAAGAGTTGATGGGAATTCCATCTTTCGAAGTTCCAGATTATTCGGCTTACATGAGCGAAGAAAAAGCAATCATCGCTAACTTGAAAAAAGTATTCTTGATGGTTTCTGGTGCAGCGCTTCAAAAATACATGATGGATATCGAAAAGCAACAACATTTATTGCTAAATGCTTCTGAGATTTTGAACCAAATTTACATGGCAGAATCTGCAATCCTTAGAGCTGAAAAACATTTCTCAGCAGATTCAGTGGAAGCAGCAATGGCTCAATTGAACCTTTACAAAGCGGTTGAAAAAATCATAACAGCGGCTAAAGAAGGTATCGTTTCTTTCGCAGAAGGCGACGAGCAAAGAATGATGTTGTCAGGTCTTAGAAGATTCACGAAATACACCAACACTCCGAATGTTGTAGCGCTTACAGAGAAAATTGCTGCACATTACGTAGAGAAAGGACATTATTAGACAATAGATTTTGAGAGTGGAGATTTGAGATATAAACTCAGAAAACCTTAAACTTGAAACAACAAAAAACCTCGCGATGGCGAGGTTTTTTGCTTTATATATTCCAGAAAATTATTTCCAAATACAATATATTTAAAAGTTGAATCATACAAAAAGAACAATTCTCCTTAACTTCGCACCATGTTACAAATTGTATTAGTCGGGATTTTGGTAGTTGCCTGTAATGTGTTTATACAGGCGTTGTCAACTCTTTATTTCCTTAAAATATTTATTCCACAGTTCAAACGTTGGCGCAAGAAAAATGAATTACTAACCACATTTATAATGCTGGTATTTCTCATCATGTTTTTCACGCTTTTGCATGGTGGGCAATGTACTTTGTGGGCAGCAGTCTATTATTTCAACCCACATATTTCAAGCTTGTCAAGCTTTTCCGAATCTATTTATTTTTCTTTAATTACCTTTACGACCATTGGTTATGGCGATGTTGTCATCGATTCCGAATGGCGGATTCTTGCAGGATTTGAAGCCATTAACGGCAGTATGCTCGTTGGCTGGTCAACAGCCATGGTTTTTGCATTTTTGCAAGTGATTTATAAAAACAGCAGTATTACAAAATTAAATTCTAGAATAAATGAAAACAAGTTTTAAAGTAAAAACATATAACTTTAGCCTAATACGTCGCTTTAGCCTTGTTGCATTGCTTATATCTTGTGGCTTAATGCTTTTTTTACCATGGATTTCAAAATATTTGAATGGTTTAGTCCTTGGAATTATCGTTATAGGAATTCCGTATTCTTTTTTCACTAAAAAAATGAAAGACAATGAAGAAATTTTAGAATTTAATAATGATGTTATTATTTCGAAGGAATAATCAATATAAGTTTCGAATATAATTTAGACGACGAAAGCTGAAAAATCTTTGGGTTATAATTTAGAATTCAATTATAAAAAGGAATTCGAAAACGGAAACTCAATTTTATTAATCAAGCACTTTTCCTCACCAATATCAATCATCCTGTGATTGCAACTTTGGACGCGAATCAAAATATCTATTTTGCAAATCAAGATCAACCCGTGGTTTCAAAAGGTTTTGATATTTATTTGAAAGGAAGCATCAACGATTGGGAGCTTTATTTGGGTTATACTTTTACGATTGCGAAATATAAATTTCAAGAAGGAAATCAAATCATTCCATTAACGCCAAAAAATCGTGCTGCAATGACGGTGGTTAAAGATTTCAACGGTAGTTGGAAATTCGGAGTAGAAGCGTCTTACAATGGAACTCAGTACCGAATGGATTACAGCAAAACGCTAGATTATCTGTTTGTGGCAGCCATGATTTCCAAAGATTTGGGCGAGCATTTTACGGTGGCTTTAAATTGCGAAAATCTGTTCGATTACAGACAAAGTCGCAAAGAAATTTATATTCTGGAAGTACTTTAAATCCAAGTTTCCATCCACTTTGGGGACCAAGTGATGGTCGAGTTTTCAATCTTTCGGTGATGTGGAAATTGTAGTTTTTAAAAATCAACCTGCGTAAAATTCCACTTTAAAGTATCAATTATTAAAAGTTGATTGGTTTTTACTGGAAGGTCACAAATAATTTTGAGTGTGTTTATCGCCATAAAACTGCCAACAATGCCGGGAAGAGCGCCTAAAACGCCGTTTTTATCACAATCTAAAGCATTTTCAGGACAATCTGGGAAAATATCTCGCAAGTTTTTACTTCCTTGATAATTAAACACCGCAACTTGACCTTCGAAACCTAAAATACTGCCATAAACCAAGGTTTTATTTAATTGAATACAAGTATCATTAAGTAAATATCTTGTCGCAAAATTATCGGAAGCATCAACAATGACATCAAATTCTTTTAAAATGGAATTCGCATTTTCCAACGTGATTTTTGATTTAAAACCAATAAATTCAACATTAGAATTGATGTTTTGAACAAAATTTTGTGCGCTATCCACTTTTGATGTTCCAACAGAATTTTCTGTGTGAATGATCTGCCGATTAAGATTATGAATTTCAACTTCATCAAAATCTGCAACGCCAATTTTCCCAACACCAGCTGCTGCTAAATATTGAATAACAGGACTTCCTAAACCGCCCGCTCCTACCACAAGAACTTTGGCTGACAAAATTTTGTTTTGACCTTCAATGCCAATTTCATCCATGAAAATTTGGCGACTGTAACGTGTAAATTCTTCGTTTTTCATTTAAGAATAAGTATTATCCCAATCCTTCATCACAGGATCGTAACCCGCATTTTTAATGATATTTTTAATTTCATCCATGCTGCGTTCATCCGAAGTTTCAAACTGCTCCAAAGAATTTTCATCTACAGAATAACCACCAGGATTGGTTTTAGAAGCCGCACTCATCGTCGTTGCGCCCAGTTGTACAATATGATCTCTAAAATTTTCATTTTCGCGAGTCGAGATCGAAATTTCCAAATTGGGATTCCAAATTCTGTAAGCAAAAATTAATTGTAAAAGATCACGATCCTTCATTTCAAAATTAGGTTTAACGATTCCTTCCGCAGGTCTTAATCTAGGGAAAGACACCGAAAACTTCGATTGCCAATAGGTTTTCTGCAAATAATCGATGTGCAAAGCGTTGAAAAAACTATCGATTCGCCAATCTTCTAAACCAAGCAGAACACCTAATCCCATTTTATGAAAAGCCGCATTACCAACACGATCTGGCGTATTGAGACGGTAATCAAAATTCGATTTTCGACCTTTGGGATGGTAAGTTTTGTAAACATCTTGGTGATAAGTCTCTTGATACACCAAAACCGAATGAACGCCCGCGTCATGCAAAGCTTGATATTCGTGAGTTTCCAAAGGTTGAACCTCAATAGAAATATTCGAAAATTGCGGTTTTAAAAGCGAAACTGCATTCAAAAAATACGGAAGTCCGACTTTATGTTGCGCTTCACCGCTTACCAAAAGCACGTGATCAACTCCCATTTTTTTAAGGATTGAGGCTTCTTTTAGCAATTCTTGATCAGTTAAAGTTTTGCGTTTTATTTTATTATCCAAACTAAATCCGCAATACGTGCAAATATTCTGACACTCGTTGCTAAGGTACAACGGCGCATACATTTGTATGGTTTTCCCGAATCTTTTCTGTGTTAATTGCTGAGATTTTTGACCCATTTCTTCTAAAAAAAATTTAGCTGACGGCGACAACAAAACCAAAAAATCTTCAACGTGTAATTTTTGTTTATTCAAAACGTGCCTTACATCATTTTCTGTGTACGAATACACCTTGGCATTAATTTCTTCCCAAGAATATTTCTCAAAAACTTCTATAAAACTCATGGTATTTCTTTAATCATCCAACAAAAAAGCAGTTAACGGACTAGAAGCTTCGGCTCGGTTTCTAATTGTTCCCAAACCACTTTCAAAAGCTCGTCGTCCCGCTATAACAGCCTCTTTAAAAGCAATCGCCATTTCTACAGGATTCTTAGCAACAGCAATCGCCGTATTCACCAAAACCGCATCAGCTCCCAATTCCATGGCTTTTGCTGCGTCAGAAGGTGCACCAATTCCCGCATCTACAACCACAGGAACTTTACTCTGCTCGATAATAATTTCTAAAAAATCGATGGTTCTAAGACCTTTATTCGTTCCAATCGGTGCACCCAAAGGCATTACAACGGACGTTCCTGCGTTCTCCAACAATTTACACAACACTGGATCAGCGTGAATGTAAGGCATAACCACGAAACCTAATTTTGCCAATTCTTCCGTAGCTTTCAGCGTTTCGATCGGATCTGGCAGTAAATATCTTGGATCAGGATGAATCTCTAATTTCACAAAGTTGGTTTCTAAAGCTTCGCGAGCCAATTCCGCCGCCAAAACTGCTTCTTTAGCATTTCTTGCGCCCGAAGTATTGGGCAAAAGATTGGCTTTTGTCTTCTTTAATTCTGCTAATAATTCGTCTGTTGGAGAATCGAAATCGACACGTTTTAAAGCCATGGTCACCAACTCAGATTCGGAAGCTTGGACGGCTTCTTGCATTTGACTTAAACTTCCGAATTTCCCTGTTCCTAAGAACAATCGTGACGAAAATTCTGTGCTACCTATTTGTAATTTTTTCATATAAATTCTGTTTGTAATTCTTGGATTAAAGCAGGTTTATCAGTAATTAATTGTGACAAAGCCACACCATAAATTCCAATATTTTGAAGTGCTTGAATATCATTTTTTGTTATTCCGCCAATCGCATAAATCGGTGGGAAATCAATGCTATTTTGTTGAAGTTGATTGAAGATTTTTTGATAACCTTCAAAGCCTAAAATTGGACTCAATTTTTTCTTTGTTGATGTAAACCGTAAAGGTCCAAGTCCGATGTAATCACAGTTTTCAGCAATTCTTTGTTGAATATCTTCAAGAGTGTTTGCCGTTCCACCAATGATTTTTTCAGAACCTAAAATTTCTCTTGCTTTCAGAACATTCAAATCTTCTAAACCCAAATGAACGCCGTCGGCATCGACTTTTGCAACCAAATCTACATCATCATTAATAATAAAAGTTGCATTAAAATTCTCACAAAGCATTTTGACTTTTTGAGCCAATATTTTTAAATCATTTTTTGAAGCATCTTTCCAACGAAGCTGAATCCATTTTGCGCCATTTTCTAGAGCATTTTCAATATTTTTAAATTGAATTTCCGCAGTGTCGCCCTGAGAAATATATTGCATTTTTTCAAAATTTCGCATGATATCCTAATAAGTTTGGTGAACTGTTTAAGTAATTTTCCATATAGTTTTTTGCGTCTGTACAAGCTTGTTTCATAGTTTTTCCTAAAGCTAAATTAACAACAATTGCGCTTGATAAAACGCAGCCAGAACCGTGTTTCTGAAAGACTTCTTTTGCTTTTGGTTTAATGTTAAAAATTTCATTTTCCGTGAATAAAATATCCAAACCTTCCGCATCTTTTCTATGTCCGCCTTTCAACAAAACATTGCAAGGCATTTTTTGATTTTCATTGAGAATATTCATCGATTTTAAATATTCAAACTCTAAAAAATTGGGCGTTATTAAATCCAAATGTGGCAGAATTTCCTTTACATTTTGAATATCGTTTCCATTAAAAAAAGACCTTTCAGAAGAGCTTTTCAAAACGGTATCCCAAACAATCATTGGCTTAGAATTGCTCATTTTTAAAACTTCAATAATCTTTTTTAAATATTCTGAGTTTGGAGCAATTCCGATTTTCACCGCTTTAACTGGATAAAAATTCAGTAATGTTTTAATGCTTTTTAAAATGTCCTCAATGGCGATCCAATCCACAGAAAAAACATGATTTTCCGTTTGCAACGTATTCGCCGTCATCACCGCTAAACCTTGAACTTGATGTTGTTCAAAAGTCTTTACGTCTGCAAGAATTCCTGCTCCTCCGCAAGGATCAAATCCTGCAATGCTTAACACAAATGGCCTTTCTGAATACATTTTTCAAAAATTTTTAAAGGATTTTCATTTCCCCAAATCGAGCCTAAAAAAGCAACACCTTCTGCCCTATTTTCGTACGCAAAATATTGATTTTCAAGAGTTATTCCACCCAAAGCAATGAGTTTAGTTTTATAATTCGTACGTTGTTTTAAATCAGATAAAATTTGAGAATTTTCACCATAACCAATCTTAGAAATACTTGGGAAAATTGGACTGATAAACGCATATTCCCAAAGATTTTCCAACTGATTAAAATCGTCAATTGAATGCGTAGATGTTGAATAAATTAGATTTTCATTAAAAGAAAAATTATTATTTTTTCTAACATTTTCTTTAACATGAAAACGATACAAACCTAACTGAAATGCCGTTTCAAAATGTTGATGAACCACTAATTTAGTTTTGTATTTATCATCAATTCCGAAAACGTAATTAATTAGATCCAACTCTGAAAACTTGGGTTTCCGAATATGAAATAAATCCAAACCTTGATCAAAAAACTGATTTATCAAATTGGTTTCGTTTTTTACATTTTCTTCTGGACTGATGATGATTTTCACAGATACAATTCTTTACCGTTATCAATGAATTCTAAAGACTTCTTTTGCATTCCTTGAGCAGCAGATTCGCGAATTTCCTGAGTAATTTTCATCGAACAGAATTTCGGACCACACATTGAACAAAAATGCGCCACTTTTGCACCATCTGCGGGTAACGTTTCATCATGAAATTCTCTTGCTGTATCGGGATCCAACGACAAATTGAACTGATCTTCCCAACGGAATTCGAAGCGCGCTTTGCTCAATGCATTATCGCGATATTGCGCTCCTGGATGACCTTTCGCCAAATCTGCAGCATGAGCCGCCAATTTGTAAGTGATAACACCATCTTTTACGTCTTTTTTGTTGGGTAAACCCAAATGTTCTTTTGGTGTAACATAACACAACATTGCGCAACCATACCAACCAATCATCGCCGCACCAATCGCCGATGTAATGTGGTCGTAACCTGGCGCAATATCCGTCGTCAAAGGACCTAAGGTGTAAAAAGGTGCTTCGTCACATTCCTGCAACTGCTTATCCATATTCTCTTTAATCAAATGCATTGGGACGTGGCCTGGACCTTCAATCATCACCTGAACATCGTGTTTCCAAGCAATTTTAGTTAATTCACCAAGCGTTTCGAGTTCGGCAAATTGGGCTGCATCATTGGCATCAGCGATAGAACCCGGACGCAAGCCATCTCCTAACGAAAAAGCCACGTCATATTGCTTCATAATTTCGCAAATCTCCTCAAAATGAGTGTATAAAAAATTCTCTTTATGATGAAACAAACACCATTTTGCCATGATCGAACCGCCTCGCGACACAATACCCGTCACACGTTCCGCCGTCAAATGAATATATCGCAAAAGAACGCCCGCATGAATCGTAAAGTAAGAAACGCCTTGTTCGGCTTGCTCAATTAATGTATCACGAAAAATTTCCCAAGTGAGGTTTTCTGCAACCCCTTTCACTTTCTCCAAAGCCTGATAAATAGGAACAGTTCCGATGGGAACGGGAGAATTTCGGATAATCCATTCGCGGGTTTCGTGGATATTCTTTCCTGTGGACAAATCCATAATTGTATCGGCTCCCCAACGACATGCCCAAACTGCTTTTTCAACTTCTTCTTCGATGCTTGACGTGACAGCGCTGTTCCCAATATTTGCATTAATTTTCACTAAAAAATTTCGTCCAATAATCATTGGTTCGCTTTCGGGATGGTTGATATTATTTGGAATAATAGCTCTTCCCGCTGCAATTTCGTCACGAACAAATTCAGGAGTAATTTTTCCTTTTGGCGTTTTCGCACCGAAACTTTCACCAGCATGTTGATGATTCATTCCAGCAGTTGCGGATTCTAACTGTTCGATTTTTTGATTTTCACGAATGGCAACATATTCCATTTCTGGCGTAATAATGCCTTGTTTCGCATAATGCAATTGCGTAACATTTTTTCCATCTTTCGCTACTTTCGGCAAGTGCGAATAAGCAAAACGCAAGTCGTCTAGATTTTTATTTCGAAGGCGTTGTTTGCCGTATTCAGAAGTAATTCCATCCAAAACATCAACATCATTTCTTTCTAAAATCCAACCTTCACGAATGCGCTCTAAACCTTTGCGAATATCAATTGTAAAATTTTCGTCTGTGTAAGGTCCAGAAGTGTCATAAACCGTTACTGGTGGGTTAAACTCTTCTCCTCCTCTACTCAATTTTGTAGGATGAAGACTGATTTCGCGCATCGCAACTTTAATTGGATGCAAAGTTCCTGGAATGTAAACTTTACGCGAATTGGGAAAAGTTTGTGTAGTAATTTGCTCTTGTTTCATATTTACTTTTTATTGATTAAAAACGTCTAACCGCCTTGTGTAGCGGTAATGAGCACAATAGAATCTTTGTTTTGCAACATCGTTTGAGACCACAAATTTTTCGGAACAACTTTTTGATTGACAGCCACCGCCAAGCCAGAAGTTTTCCCTTGACAATGCTGCATAACCAATGCTTCCAAACTTAAATTATAAACTTCAAAAAAAGTAGATTTGTGATTGATGATAAGTTCCATTCCGTTTCATTTTAAAATTAAAATTGACTTTAGGAATGGATACACGAACGCAGATTGCGCCCAAGATGACCATTTACTTTTCCCTACGCTAGTATGATCTAGATCAGGTTGTGAGGGTAAAATCTCAGCCTACTTTTTGTAGACACCCCTAAAGTTCGGAGCGAAGATATAAAAATTTTTTGTACTTCCAAATTTTACAATTTTTGAAAACCAGAAAAAAATTTTGAAAGTATTCTTGTATTTTATTAGAAAAAGTAGGAAATATTACATTATGAAAAACTCAATAATAATTCAAATTTTTAGTATTTTAATAATTTTGATCTCATGTCAAAAAAAGAAAGAAAAACAAATTATAGTTGATAAAAAATAGGCGACTCAACATTTATTAATTCATCAATAAAAACAGATTCTGTTACTCCAGAACAAAGGATTTCAGATATTAAAAACTGGTACAACGAAGCTCAAAACAGTATGAAAATAGCAAATACTAATTGTAAAAATGCTGAGGAAAAATGGGTTTACAAACTAGATAAAGAATTAAGCATGGACTTTGTAAATAGAGGTTCTCTGTGTAATCTCCCAAATGGAATAAAAGTGTATTCGGGAGAATTTAATGGTTATGAATGGTAAGTGGACTACTTTTTTGACAGTTTGTAAATATAGTTTTTTCGTTTGAAATT
>NZ_DAMBQF010000011.1:0-74151 GCF_032062245.1 Soonwooa sp. | reverse complement strand
AAAAAATAATACTTTTACAAAAACAAAAGTTGCACTAGCAATTTGAGACCACCATATTAATAGGCAGACAAAATATTCATAATGGTGGAATTGGAATAGTAAATGAAATGCAAAGTGGAAATATTTGTTCTAACGCTATTTCAAGTTTTGTGGTAAATGAAAAGAATGACTTGAAATTCATTTTTATAAAATTATCAACACCTTTTGTTTATAAAAGAATTGAAAACTTTATGGGTGGAACAGGACAAAAAGAACTTTCTGAAAATGAATGGTTGAAACTCGAAATCAAAATTCCTGAAAAAAGTGAACAAAAAGCCATTTCAAAAATTCTCGACACCGCTTCTTCCGAACTCAAACACTATGAAGAAAAACTGACCAACCTAAAACTCCAGAAAAAAGGTATGATGCAGCAGTTGCTTACGGGGAAAGTGAGAGTAAAAATTTAGAATTTAATAAATTGTAGAAATGTCAAAAGAATTAATTAGAATTTCGCTGACAGAGTTTATGAACTTTGTTAACAAATCAGGTAGTGCAAAAGCAACTGTAGTTTCCAATGCCAAAAACAAGAGAGATGAAGATTATGCCCATTTTAAGGATTATTGGCTTCCGTTAAGAAACAAAATAAAAAATGTTCATAAAAAGAAAGGGTCGCACGATGATCTAAAGGAAGTAATAAAAGAAATTAATCAAGAGCGAAGAGAAAACTATTTAAAAACTGTTAATGGTTATTGTTCATTTTGGAAAAAACAGAATATTGAATGGTTCAATCCGCCAAAAAAAACTTGGATTGATGGTGATGTAAGAATTGAACTTAATCCAGAATTAGGATTGCAGATAAAAGATAAACTATATGTGGTCAAACTTCATACTACAGCCAATAATAATATTGACAAAAGGCACGCAGATTTAATTCTGAATTTAATGGAAGAGGAGTTACGAAGTAAGGTTGCTGGAGATGAAATAATTTTTGCCGTGCTTGATGTGAAAAGAGGAAAATTATTCGAAAATAAAAATAAAGATGTTTCACTATTTCCTTTGTTGAAGGGTGAGGCGAGAAGTTTCGAAACGATTTGGAAATCTATATAAACTCCTATTTCAAAACTATGACACCAAAACAACTACAGGTTACTTTAAACAATCTTCGCAGTCTTTCTTCGGAAAATGAAGTGGTAGAATTTAAGGAAGCCAAAAACACCTACGATTTTACCAAACTTGGGAAATATTTTTCGGCATTAAGCAACGAAGCCAATCTTTGTGGCAAACCCAATGCCTGGCTTATTTTCGGTGTAGAAGATAAAAAGCACACCATTGTCGGTTCACAATTCCGCCCCAAAAGAAAAGACCTGGACAGTCTGAAAGGCGAATTGGCCAATAAAACCACTAACCGCATATCTTTTATAGAAATCTATGAACTTCCGGAACCGGAAGGTCGTGTGGTAATGTTCAAAATTCCTGCTGCACCCAAAGGAATTCCGGTAAGTTTTGACGGTCATTATTATGCAAGAGATGGTGAAGAACTGGTGCCTCTTAATTTGGAGAAAATTGAAAGAATCCGTGCACAGGCAACCACAGAAGACTGGAGCGTTGCAATTATTCCTGATGCTGCTTTTGAAGATTTGGACCAGGACGCTATTGATCTGGCAAGAAAAAACTACAAAAGTAAATTCCCGGAGAAAGCAGCAGAAGTGGACACTTGGGATGACGTCAAATTCCTGAACAAGGCCAAGGTTACCATTAAGGATAAAATTACAAGAACGGCACTCATTCTTTTAGGCAAAGACGAATCCGAACATTTTCTGAATCCTGCCGAAGTAAAAATCCGCTGGAAACTGGTGGATGAAAACAATAACGATATTGATTATGAGATTTTCGGCTTACCGTTGATTCTTTCTGTAGAAAAGGTTTTTGCGAAGATTAGAAATATCAAATACCGCTATATGAAGGAAGGAACGATCTTTCCGGATGAAGTGGCAAAATACGAACCTTTCTCAATTCGTGAAGCCATAAACAACTGTATTGCGCACCAGGATTACACCAAAGGAGCCAGAATTAATGTGATAGAAATGGAAGATCAGTTGGTGTTTACCAATCACGGCACTTTCATTCCCGGAAGTGTGGAAAAAGTAGTAATTGAGGATGCACCGGAAGAATTCTACCGAAATAAATTTTTGGCTACAGCAATGTTCAACCTGAAAATGGTGGATACAGCCGGCGGCGGAATAAAGAAAATTTTCAACTTCCAGCGTGCAAGATATTTCCCGATGCCCGATTATGATCTATCGGAAGAGAAAGTAAAAATGTCCATTTCCGGAAAAATTCTGGATATGGATTATGCGCGTTTATTGGCACAGAACAAAGACCTGTCCCTGGAAGAAATTATGATGCTGGATAAAGTGCAGAAAAAAAATCCTTTAACCGCCTTTGAAGAAAAACACCTGAAAAGCAAAAAATTGATAGAAGGCAGAAAACCGAACTATTTTATCGGTCTGAAGGTAGCGCAAAATACCGGTCAGAAAGCAGAATATTCTAAGAATAAAGGGTTTGATAAGAAGTATTATTTGGATTTAATTGTTAAATCAATAAAGGAGCACAAGGAACTGACAAGGAGTGATGTGGATGCATTGTTGTGGAACAAATTACCAGAATGGATGGAGGAACAACAGAAGAAGAATAAGATTGGGAACTTGTTGTCAGAGCTGAGGATTAAAGAAATTATTGAAAACAAAGGAACTTTTGGTAATCCGAAATGGTCTCTTAAAAAGTAAATTTTAAGAGAGATCTTAAGAGAGAGTTTAAGAGAGTTTAAGAGAGAATTTATTAGAGGAAGTAATGTAACGTGTTGTTTTATAAGGGATTATTGCTCTGCTAAATTATAAATATATTAATTGAAATGTGCTAGAGTTTTGTTAGACTTCTCTTAGAGCAATTGTTAAACGACAAAATAGTAAATAGATAAAATAATAAAGATGTCCACACCGTCATACATTGAAGATCATATTAGCCAAATTCCCGCTTTGCAGTTGCTGATGAAAATGGGATATACTTACATTTCGCCGGATGAAGCAATGGTTTTGCGTGGCGAAAGAACCGGCAATGTATTGCTGGAACCTATTCTGCGTGATCAGTTGCAAAAAATCAACAGTATTGAGTATAAGGAAAAGACTTTTGAATTTTCAGATGCCAATATATCTTTAGCCATAAACGAATTAAGGGATTTGCCTATTCAGGATGGATATATCAGTGCCAATGAAGCATTTTATGATTTAATCACATTAGGGAAAAGTTTGGAGCAAAATGTTTTGGGCGACAAAAAAAGCTTTTCCTTTAAGTATATTGACTGGAAGAACCCCGAAAATAATGCCTACCACATTACCGAAGAATATTCCGTGTTGCGTTCCGGCAGAAATGACCATTATCGTCCGGATATTGTCCTGTTTGTGAATGGTATTCCAATGGTGGTGATTGAATGTAAATCACCGGCAATTAAAAAACCTTTGGAAGAGGCAGTTTCCCAGCATATGCGCAATCAGCAGGAAGACGGTATTCGCGATTTATACCTTTATTCCAATGTGCTAATGTCATTGGCGGTAACCGAAGCAAGTTACGCAACTACAGGAAGTTCCAAAGAATTCTGGAATGTCTGGAAAGAAATTTTCCGAACAAAAGATCAGGGTGTGGCTTATGCTGATGCTTTGAAGTTACTTAAGAACAGTCCACTTCCTGAAGACGAAAGAACACAAATTTTTAAACAAAGATATTTCAGCGTTCTGCAACACTTTAACAACCTAGAGCAGGAAGATATTTTGGTAACGGAACAGGACAAGTTATTGTTCAGTTTATGTCAGAAAAACCGTCTTTTAGACCTTATTTTTAATTTCATTGTGTATGATGACGGTATTAAGAAAATCAGCCGCTACCAACAATTTTTCGCTATTAAAGAAACTTTGAAAAAAATCAGTGTGCAGGACGCTTCCGGAAAAAGGACGGGCGGTGTAATATGGCACACTCAGGGAAGCGGAAAATCGCTTACAATGGTAATGTTGGCACAGTTGATAGCGTCTTTAAAATCAGTAAAAAATCACAAGATTATTTTGGTTACAGACCGTATTGATTTGGATGATCAGATTACCAAAACATTCCAAAAATGCCAGGTTCCGGTTGAAAATGCTCAAACAGGAAAACATTTGGTAGAATTAATAAAAGATCCTTCTGATGCGGTCATTACGACGATTATCAACAAGTTTGAAGCGGCAGTTCGCCAGCAGAAGGAGGGATTTCCATCTTCTGAAATTTTCGTACTGATAGACGAAGGTCACAGAAGTCAGTATGGAACTTTCAATGTAAAAATGCAAAAGACATTTCCGAATGCCTGCTTTATTGCCTTTACCGGAACACCTTTAATGAAAAAGGAGAAAAGCACTGCAAGTAAATTTGGTGGAATCATCGGTGATCCGTACACCATAATGGATGCGGTGGCAGATAAGGCGGTAGTCCCTATTCTTTATGAAGGACGTCATAATTTGATTGAAGTCAACGAAAAACCGCTGGATACTTTCTTTGATAAAGTTTCCGAACCTTTAACACCTTACGGTAAGGCAAAATTGAAAAAGAAATACAGCACCACAAGCCAGTTGAATAAGGCTGATCAGGTAATTTATGCTCGTGCCTGGGATATTTCGGACCATTTTGTTTCTAATTTTCAGAATACAGGTTTTAAAGGGATGTTGGTTGCACCCAATAAGACCAGCGCAATAAGATACCGAGAATACTTAAAGGAAATAGGAAAAGTTTCCTGCGAAGTTTTGATTTCTCCTGATGATACACGAGAAGGAAATGAAGACGCCTACGAGGAAAAGGAAGAGGTGGTGAAAAAGTTCTACAAATCTATGATGGATAAATATGGAACATCTCAGAAATATGAAAAAGCCATAATTAATTCATTTAAAAAGAAAGAAACTCCGGAAATCATTATTGTAGTGGATAAATTGTTGACGGGTTTTGATGCACCAGTGGCTCAGGTTCTGTATCTAACCAGAGGTCTAAAAGAGCACACTCTATTACAGGCAATTGCAAGAGTAAATCGTGTGGCTCCCGGAAAAGATTACGGGTATATCATTGATTATTTTGGAAATCTTGAAAACCTGGACAGTGCTTTAAATACCTACAGTGGTTTGGAGGGGTTTGATGAAGAAGAACTTGAGGGGACACTGATCAATATTCAGAAAGAAATTGCAAAACTTCCTCAGGCACATTCAGACTTATGGGATTTATTTAAGACCATTAAAAACAAATACGATGTAGAAGCCTATTCTACATTATTGGGTGATGAAAGCATTCGCCACAGTTTTTATGAAAAGTTGTCCTTCTTTGTTCGTTTGTTCAAAATGGCGATGTCCACAGTGGAATTCAACGATGTATCTAATGAAAAACTAATAGACCGTTACAAAAAAGACGCTCATTTCTTCTTGAGATTAAGAGTTGATGTTACCAGAAGATATTATGATGATATCGACTATAGAGAATACGAACCACAGGTGCAGAAACTTATTGACAAGCATATAACAACGGAAGGCGATGTTTTGAAAATCACCCAGTTGGTTAATATTTTTGATAAAGAAGAGCGCGAAACGGAAGTTGAGAAAATTACAGGTAAAGCAGCAAAAGCGGACCATATTGCTTCCCGAACAATTAGTGCAATCAATGTGAAAATGAATGATGATTCTGTGTTCTATAAAAAACTCTCCGAACTTATTAAGCAGGCAATTGAAGATTACCGTCAGCACCGTATTGACGAAGCAGAATATCTGAATAAAGTAAAAGACTATGAAAATCAGTTTTTAAGCGGCAAACAGTTAGGAATTCCTGAGGTTCTGGAACATAAGCCTGTTGCAACCGCGTATTATAATGTGTTGGATGTGGTTGCCAAAGAAGTTTTTGAAAATTTGGAAAATCATAAGGACGTTGAAGCAGATTTGGCAGTAGAACTTGAAGCAGAAATTAAAGAAGTTATATACGAAGATGACGCATTAATCGTAGACTGGCAGACCAATACCGAACTGGAGAATGAATTAAAAATCAAATTGGATGATTTTCTTTTCGAATCCCAACAAAGGTACGATCTTTCAATTCCTTTTGATAAGATGGATGAAATCATAGAAGAAGTAATCAAAATCGCTAAAAACAGATACAAATAAAGGAAATGAAGGTGATGACGGTGGATTATGGTAAAATTGAAATAAACTTTAATCTGGAGTTTGCTGATAGAAAAACTTTGGGTATAAAGGTGTATCCTGATGCGTCAGTAAAAGTTATTGCTCCTTTGGAAACGAAAAAAGAAGAAGTTGTTGAAAAAGTCAAGTCAAAGGCAAAATGGATACTGAAACAGCAGAAAAAATATGAAAGTTTTCAGCCAGGCATTCCAGCAAGAATCTATAAAAATGGTGAAACACACTTATACCTTGGAAGGCAATATCTCTTAAAAATTGAAAAAGCAGATGTAGTTGCTGTAAAACTTTATCGTGGAAAAATGATGGTGTACACACCGAAAACGAGTTCAGAAACTGTTGAAAAAATAGTTAAAAACTGGTATCGTGAGAAAGCCATATCTTTATTTGACATCGTCTTAGAAAATAAACTGCCGTTATTCAGTAAATATGAAATAATCAAACCGGAAATTGTAGTAAGATGGATGGAAAAGCGTTGGGGAAGTTGCACAAGGAACGGAAAAATAACTCTTAATCCGGAAATGATTAAAGCACCAAAAGCCTGTATTGAATATGTGATGGTACACGAACTTTGTCATTTGGTACATCACAATCACACCCGTGATTTTTACGATTTGCAATCTAAAATATTGCCTGATTGGGAGGGATGGAAAGAGAGACTGGAGATGATTTTGGCTTGATTTCAAAAAAACACCTTTAAAAACTAAAATAAAAAATGAAAATTCTCCACACCGCCGATTGGCATCTCGGAAAAAAATTAGACCGGTTTTCCCGAATTGAGGAACAGATCGACTTAATGAATGAAATCGTGGAAATTGCCGAATCGGAAAATGTGGATTTGGTGCTGATTGCAGGAGACCTTTTCGATACTTTTCATCCACCGACAGAAGCAGTAGATTTGTTCTATAAAACATTGAAACGCCTTTCCAAAAACGGAAAGCGTCCTGTAATCGCCATTGCGGGAAATCACGATTCTCCGTCGTTGATTGACGCACCGGATCCTTTGGCAAGGGAGTGTGGAATTATCTTGATTGGGCAGCCTAAAGCAGTTGTCGCTCCTTTGATTTTGGAAGATTTCAGAATTTCGAAATCCGATGAAGGTTTTCTGGAACTGGAACTCGAAGAGCATGACTTTCCAATCAGAATTATTCATACCGCATTTGCCAACGAAGTGAGATTGAAAGAATATTTTGGCGAGAATAAAGAAGATGAACTGAATCTGTCTTTGAAAAACAGTTGGAAAAAGACCGCAGAAAAATACTGTGATGAAAATGGTGTGAATATACTTATGACACATCTCTATATGAACAAGCGAGGTGCTGTTCTTTTGGAAGAACCCGAAGGTGAAAAACCAATCAAAATAGGAAATGCAGATTTGATTTTCTCGGATGCAATTCCGCCGCAAATTCAGTATGTTGCTTTGGGACATCTTCACGGTCATCAAAATATAGGAACGGAAAATTGTCCTGTCATATACTCGTCATCGCCTTTGGCATACAGTTTTAGCGAATGTGGACAACAAAAAGTAGTCACTATTATAGAAGCATTTCCCAATGAAAAAGTGAGTTTTAAAAACATGGAACTCAAAAATGGAAAGCGATTGTTTCGCAAAACTTTTTCTGTAATTGATGAAGCTGAACAATGGTTGCGCGAAAATCCAAATTGCTTGGTTGAACTTACAATGGAAAGCGATACTTATTTGAAAGCAGACGATAATAAACGCATTTTTCAGGCGCATAACGGTATCGTTCATTTAATTCCTAAGGTTAAGACACAAAGTATGTCGCAAAATTCTGCATCGAAATCTATTGATGTCACTGCGGATATCATGGAACTTTTTTCCGATTATTTCAAATCAAAAAATGCAGGACAGGAACCGAACGAAGAAATCATAGAACTGTTCAAGGAAATCCAAAAAAACTAATTATGATTCCATTAAAATTAACCATAGAAGGTCTGTATTCTTATCAGGAAAAGCAGACTATCGATTTCACATCACTCACAGATGCAGGGCTTTTCGGTGTTTTTGGCTCTGTTGGCTCTGGAAAATCGTCGATTTTAGAAGCGATTACTTTTGCACTTTATGGCGAAACCGAACGCATGAACAAAAGAGATAATAGAGCCTACAATATGATGAACCTGAAATCATCGAAATCTTTTATTGAATTTGATTTCATCAATTTTGAAAACAGAATTTTTAGAATTATCAGAGATTTTAGAAGAAACAGCAAAAAATTTGACGATGTAAAAACCCAAACCCCCACTTTTTATGAAAAAATAGATGGTAATTTCATTCCTTTGGCTCATACCGACGCTGCCAGAATCATCAATTTAAGTTATACGAATTTCAAAAGAACCATCATTATTCCGCAAGGTCAGTTTAAAGAATTTATAGAATTGGGCGCAACGGACCGAACCAAAATGATGAAGGAAATTTATCCCGAACTCGAAAAATTCGACCTCTATCACAAAGCAAGTAAATTAAACGATGAGAACAAATCTGCTCTTGATGTATTGATGGGAACATTGGCAGGTTTTGAAGGAATTAGTCAGGAAAATATTAATCTTTTAGAAGAAGATTTAGGTAAAGAAAAAGACAGTCTGAAAACTTTGCGCGATGTTTTTACACCCATTTCAGAGCATTTTAATAAACTTAAAACTTTGAAAGACGATTTTAATAATCTTGAAACAAAGCAAAACGAATTGGATGTTAAGAACGAAGAAAAAATTGCAATCGATGAACTCGCAAAAGAAACTGCCGAATATGAAAAAATCCACCAAATATTTTTTCAAAAGTTTGAAGACAGAAAGCGGACTGAAAAAGAATATGATGGAAAAAATGCTTTGCTGACTTCGGAAACGGAAAATTTGGGGAATTTAAACAAAGAACTGGAAAAAATAACCAAGAAAATTGATGAATTAAAAGAAGATTTCGAAAACCTTCCCACGAAAAGAAAAGAAGAAATTGATTTGCAGAAAATCATCGAAATTAAAAGATTGGAAAAAGAGGAAAGTGATTTAGAGTCCGACAAAAAAGCAAAACTGGAAAATCAACCTGATTTACTTAAAAAGAAAGTAGATTTAGAAAAAAACATTGAAAACACAGAAAGCGAAATCAATGAATTAAACAAAAATATTCTGGATGCCGAACTTTTGCTGGTGATAAACAACTGGTTCAGCGCACGAAATAACTTTCAGGATGATTTGATTAAACTTAAAAACGATGGAAAATCGCGCAAAGATGAAATTCTTCGGCTTAACAGAGAACTCGAAATTCTTGAAATTGATCCCAAAAAAGTGGAAATAAATTTCGATTCGGAAAAAGATAAACTAAAGGAACGTCGGGAAACGATGAATCTTCGCAAATCAAATTTTGATTTGCGAACTCAACTTTCAAAATACGCTGAGCACTTGCACAATGGCGAAGCGTGTCCACTTTGCGGATCCGATGAACACCCGAAAATTATCGAAATAGAAGATTTAACGGCAGAAAAAGCATCTTTGAAAACGGATTTTGAAAATCTGGAAAATGATGAAACAAAATTGGCAGATTTGGAAAAGAAAGTGGACAAGATTTTTCATGACCGAAGGTTTTATCAGGAGCAGTTCAATATTGCCAAAGAAAAATATGGCGAAACGGAAAAGGAACTGAATAAACATAAAGCAACCTTTATATGGAAACAGTTTGATGCTGAAAACGAAGACAATTTTATGGCTGCGAGAGATTTATCAAACAATAATCAAAAGGAAATTTCAACCCGACAAAAAGCAATCAAAAAAAACAGAGAAGACCTGAAAGATACAGACATAAAACTTCAGGAAATTACCGATGCTACCAAAGATATTGACATTAAAATTGGTCGAATTCAAGGACAGATTGCACAAAATAGTTCTCAAATTCAACTTCTTAAACTTCAAGATTTCAAAGAAAAAACTTTGGTGGAAGTCCAAGATTTATTCAATCAAAATCTTGCTAAAAACAATCAATTAGAAAAAGATTTGCTCGAACTTGAAAACTCCAAAAAGGAAATTCTACCCAAAATAACGGCTTCCGAAACAAGGAAAAACACTTTGGAAGATGATGTAAAAAGATTGGATGGAGAGAAAACATCAGTTCAAGATCAAATTTTGCAATTAATAAGTGACCATCAAATTGAAAGTGAAGAATTTATTTCAAATACCTTATCAAAAACAACTGATGTAAGCGCCAATAATGAAAAAATCAAAAATTTCAATATCGCGTATGGTATTTTGAAGTCATCTATCGCTGAATTAGAGAAGAAGTTGAAAGATTTGTCATTCAGCGAAGAAGAGTTTTCCGCATCAGAAACGAAATTCAACGAAGCAAGTAAAAATGTAGATGAGGCAAATAGAGTAGTCATTCAAAAAGAAGCCGAATTGAGCCGTCAAAAAGGCGAGTTGCAAAAAATGAAAGAACATCTGGACAAAAAAGAGGCGCTGGAAAAACGGGCATTAAACTTATCCAAAATGATTAATCTCTTCAAAGGTTCTGGATTTGTAGAATATGTTTCTTCCATTTACCTCGGCAATTTGTGCGACAACGCCAATGAACGCTTTCACAAAATGACGAGAAATCAACTCAGTTTGCGTGTCAACGAAAGCAACGATTTCGAAATTATAGATTACTTAAACGACGGTAAATCGCGCAGTGTAAAAACTTTGTCGGGAGGGCAATCTTTTCAGGTTTCGCTTTCGCTTGCCTTGGCTTTGGCTGAAAGTGTGCAGAGTCATGCAAAAGCCGACCGAAATTTCTTTTTTATAGACGAAGGTTTCGGAACCCAAGATCAGGAATCTGTGAATATTGTTTTCGAGACATTAATGAACTTACAGAAAGAAAATCGAATTGTCGGCATCATTTCTCATGTGGAAGAACTGAAGGAAAAAATTCCTGTTTCGCTTTCCATTACCAAAGATGCAGAACGAGGAAGTTTGATTGAAATGGTTTAAGTAATTTCGTATTCCAGCTCTTCAATAACTTTCTCATTCCGCAAAAAAACACTAACTTCAAAAACTAATTTTTCCCGCAAAACTATGACTCAAATTAGTATTAGGAAAGAGCTTTTTCCCTTTCTCAACATTTCTCTTTATCTCAATCAAATCAAGCCGATTCGCTCGATTTTTGTCCTAAATTCATCAGATGAGCCCAAGGAAAACTTGGAATTGAATATCACTTCGGATCTTCCTGTAATGGAGCGGTTCTGTTTTAAGGTAAATGAAATTCCTGCTAATTCAGAAGTGAAAATTCCGTTGGAGCAACTTAAGATAAACAGAGATTTTTTTAATACCATTTCCGAAACGGAAACAGTGATTATAAAAATAGAAATTGTCCAAAATGAAGAAATAATTTTCTCTGAAAACTGGAATTTAGATGTTCATCCTATTGAGTATTTTGGAGGTTTTGAAATTTTGCCGGAACTGATAGCATCTTATATCACGCCAAACCATCCTTATGTTTATAAAATAAAAAGAAAAGCCATAGAAATTCTTGAAAAAGAAGGTTTGTCGACAGCTTTTGAAGGATATCAAAGCAACGATCCGGAGCGAGTATTGCAAATAGTTTCGGCAATTTATACTGCGGTTCAAAATGAGCAAATTGTCTATAGTTCACTACCTCCAGGTTATGAAATCACGGGGCAAAGATTACGGTTGCTCAATACTTTGCAAAACGAAAAATTTGGAAACTGCATCGATTTAAGTTTACTTTTTGCTGCGTGTTTGGAGGCGGTTGATTTAAATCCGATTGTCATAATCGTTCGTGGACATGCTTTTGTAGGTTGTTGGCTGAATGACGACCGGTTTTCGGAAACAATAAACGATGATAAATCTGCAATTACAAAAAGAATTTCGAAAGGAATTCGAGAAATTGCCGCTTGGGAAGCAACGAGTATTTGCAAAGGAAATAATATTGTATTTGGAGAAGCGTTGAATTTGGGGGAATCTCAGTTGGTTGAGAAGGAAGATTTTCTTGTTTCGATTGATTTGAAAAGGGCTAGAACTTTCCGGATTCGACCTTTGCCACTGGTTGCAGAATCTAACAGGATTGAGATTGATGAAGAAAAAATTGAACAGTTGGAGGCAGAACGCATGCAAACCGATTTTGAAATTGGAAAAATTTATGCGGATGAGTTGCAGAGTGGTACGGTAGTAACGACCAAGCAGAAAATTTGGGAGCGAAAACTTCTTGATTTATCCCTACGGAACAATTTGCTCAATCTTCGGATAACAAGAAATATGCTGCAATTGGTTGATATTAATATCAACGATTTGGAGGATGTATTGTGGGAGGGAAAAACATTCACAATTCAGCCTAATCCTAAAGCAGAAATATTAAGAAAATACAATCTTTTTACACAACCATTACATCAGTCGTCGCCTCTTTATCAGATGGCAAATGAAGATTTGAAATACTTCAAACTACATACACATTATCACCGTCAGGATTTAGAAAGCATTTTGTCTTATATCCACAAAAATGCGAAACAGGCCATTGATGAAAATGGTTCCAGCACACTTTATCTCGCTGTTGGTTTATTGAAATGGTATGACCGAAAAACACCAACACAGCCAAGATTTGCTCCTATTCTACTGATGCCGGTTGAGATTAGCCGTAGATCCGTAAACAGTAATTTTACTTTAAGAAGCAGGGAAGAAGAAACGATGATCAATATAACCTTGCTTGAATTTCTTCGGCAGGAGTACGAACTCAACATACAATCGCTGGAAAACTTGCCTTATGATGAAAAAGGTGTTGGTGTAGCAAAAGTTATGGGGATTTTACGCCGAGCAATTATGCAGATGGAAGGTTGGGATGTTGAAGAGCAGGTGGTTTTAGGGAATTTTTCCTTTAGCAAACTTATTTTATGGAAAGACATTGTGTCCAATCAGGAAAAGTTGTTGAAAAGCGATATGGTGAAGAGTCTTGTGGACGGAAAACTTGCGTTTACGCCTAAGTTAGAAAATGAGGATCAGGAATACGACGATATTCCAGCAGAAAGCATCACGCTACCAATTCCAACAGATGTATCGCAAATGGAAGCGGTACTTTCTGCACAAAAAGGAAATACATTTATCTTGCACGGTCCTCCTGGAACAGGGAAATCGCAGACGATTACCAATATCATTGCAGATGCATTGCACCGTGGAAAGCGAGTTCTGTTCGTTGCTGCCAAAAAAGCAGCATTGGATGTAGTACACCGTAGACTGGAACAAATTGGGCTTGGAAATTTTACATTAGAATTACACTCCAACAAAGCAAAAAAATCAGACATTCTTGCGCAGTTAGAACGGTCTCTTCAAGCGCAACGAACTTTGCCCGATACTCAATTTTCCAGAGAATCTATGCGACTTGATGTCGCTAAAAAAGATTTGAATGGCTATGTTTCAGTTTTGCATCAAAAGCAAAAAATTGGCTGGTCTTTGTATGAAAGTATCGTGAATATTGAACTTTTTGATGGTCAGAATCTTTCAAAAGATGCAGTGCCTGAAGATGTCCTAAAAAATGTAGATGAAGAAAAATGGCTACAGTGGAAAGATTGGTTGCATCAGTATCATTCGTTGATAAATATACTAATTCATCCTAACGAAAATCCGCTGCGAAATCTGGACATTAAGGAGTATTCTTATGATTTAACAGAGAAAATTGTAGCAAAATCTACTTCACTTTCTCAGATACTTTCCAAATTGCAAACAGCAACAGAATCTGCAGTTTTTAGTAGTTATTACCCTGCATCGGTTTTAGAAAAAGAAAACTGGACAAATTTTGTGAAACTTATTGCTGAGGTTGAAGTTGCTGAAGATGTTCCGTTGGAATTGCTCCAGTTCCTTTCCAAAAAAGAAAATGCAGATGTTTTTGATGAATGGAAAAGCGTATTTGAAGACTATCAGAAATCATTAAATTCAATTCTAAACAATTACCAACGAAATGTTTTAGACCAAAATATCTTCGAGTGGGAAATGCTATGGAAAAAAGCAGAACAAACTTGGTTTCTTCCAAAATGGCTACAAAAAAACAAACTCAAGAAAACGATTTCACTTTATCGAAAAAATCCTGTAAAAGATAATAGAGAAGTGTTAAATCTTTTTAGGGACTATCATCAATATTCAGAAAATATTCGTTTGGTGCAGCAAGATAGATTTTCTATTGTGAAATCAACTTTGAAAAACTTGTATAAAGATGAGCAAACTGATATAAGATTAATTAGTAGAATAAGCCATCAGTCTTCAAAAATCATCCAACTCTGCAATACTTGGGGAGTGGAAATGATTCATCAATGGTGCAAATTTCTTTCGGAAAATCAAATTGCAAACTTGTCCGAACTGAAAGATAAAAACCGTGAAATTTATCTTTCATTTAAACAGTCGGTTGTTGAATATCAAAATGAAGCAAGGAATTTATATGAAATTTCGAAAATCAATTTTGTAGAAAGTGAAAACTGGATTAAAGGAGTTCAACAGCAATTAAATGAAATTAATCTCCATTTGCCCAATCTTAAAGATTGGATTTTGTATGTGCAGTTGGTGGAAAAAGGTAATGAACTTCAATTGAATTGGTTTACAGATGCTTACCTTCAAAATAAATTTACCAAAAGAAATTGTTTGGATTATTTTCATTATACAGTAAATCGTTCTGTTGCCAAAGAGGTTATTTCTGCACACGAGTCTTTGAATTTATTCAATGCATCACTGTTTAATTCGAAAATAGAGCAATACAAAAAAATAGCCACTAATTATCGGGTGCTTACATTAAACGATTTGAAAGCAGACCTTTCCGCAAGATTGCCCAATCCCACTTTAGAAGCGATACAAAGTTCGGAAATTGGAATATTGCAGCGGAATATCAAAAACCGAGGAAGAGGAACAAGCATCAGAAAACTGTTTGATCAGATTCCCACATTGCTGCCAAGGCTTGTACCCTGTATGTTGATGAGTCCGATTTCGGTTGCACAATATTTTGATGTAAATCACGAGTTATTTGATTTGCTCATTTTTGATGAAGCATCACAGTTGCCAACATTTGAGGCGGTAAGTTCGTTAGCCAGAGCCAAACAGGCAATTATTGTTGGAGATCCAAAGCAAATGCCGCCAACTTCTTTCTTCAGTACGATAAAAATTGATGAAGAAAATATAGATATTGAGGATATGGAAAGCATTCTTGATGATGCGCTGTCACTATCCATTCCGTCCAAATACTTATTGAGACATTACCGCAGCAAGCACGAAAGTTTGATAGCCTTTAGTAATTCCAATTATTACGAAAATAAACTATTAACTTTCCCTTCACACGATGATTTAGTTAGACAAGTGAAATTCCACGAGATTTCTGGATTTTACGATAAAGGCAAAACCAGAACAAACCGTTTTGAGGCAGATGCAATCGTGAAATTTGTCGAAGCACATTACGCCAATCCAGAAAATAGAAAAAGAAGTATCGGAATCGTAACATTTAGCCAAACCCAGCAAAACCTTATTGAAGAAAAATTGCTAGAGGTTTATTCAGAAAATACGGAATTGGAACGATGGGCAAACGAATCTGAAGAACCACTTTTTGTGAAAAACCTTGAAAATGTACAAGGTGATGAACGGGATTTTATCCTTTTTTCCATCGGTTACGGTGCCGATGAAAATGGAAAAGTAAGTATGAATTTTGGTCCGTTAAACAGAAATGGAGGTTGGCGCAGGCTGAATGTTGCGGTTACACGCTCGCGTTATGAAATGCACGTTTTTTCTACTTTGAAATCCGAACAAATTGATTTGGCAAGAACATCTGCAGAAGGTGTTGCCGGCTTAAAGGCTTTCCTGAATTTTGCTGAAAAAGGACATTTACCAATAAATGCTGATGAACAGAGTGTCTCAAATAGAAAATCATTGGCTAACAGTATTGCGACAAAACTCAATGACATTGGTTTAGAAGCAAAGACTAATATTGGAACTTCCGACTTTAAGGTGGATATTGGAATTGTAAACCCCAAAAATCCCGCACAATATATACTTGCAATTTTAATAGACGGATATTATTATCTTGAAGCGAAAACCAGCAACGACAGGGAAATGGTAACGCCATCCGTATTGTCTGCATTGGGTTGGAAAATCCATAGGATTTGGACAATGGATTGGTACGAAAATAGTGATAGGATTTTGAACGAAATCAAAGAAAAAGTCCAGTCGATTTTAGAAGACAACTTTAAGGAGGAAGAAATAATCCCATCTGATATTGAACATTTCGAAGTTGAAGAAGCAGCAGTTCAACATACTTCTCATGGTGCAGAAGCGGTTCACGCAAACAAAAAACAAAAGTATGTCGCAACGGTTTTAGATCTTGTTCCCAATGCAAATAGTGAGACTATTTACGATTTTGGAAACAGAAACTTACTTCGCTCACAGATTAAGCAAATTGTAAATACGGAATCCCCGATTAGTAAAAATTTACTTTACAGAAGATTATTAAATGTGTGGAATACAAGCAGAGTTGGAGCAAAATTGGACAGATATTTACAAGAGATTATTGATGAAACTAATATTAAAAAAAGTACTCATCATCAAGATTTTTATTGGATAGATAATTCCGATTTTTACTGCACATTTTACCGAAATAATGATATTGAAAAGCGGTCAGTAGAAGACATTGCACCCGAAGAGGTTTTAATAGCATTAGAAGAAGTATTAATCAATAATTTGAGTATTGAAAAAACCGATTTAATGCGATATCTCACTCGAACATTTGGCTACTCTAAAATGGGTATGCAGATTGAAACCTCGATGGATAATGCAATCAAATTTGCCGTAGAAAAAAAAGTGGCAGAGATAGATGGAAGTAGGGTGAAGATTGCGAGTAATTAACAAAGGAGTTGTGAAATAAATTTTTTTATTTTAACGAGGATTGCATATTTATGATTAGAGCAATTAAACAACCAAAATATTCAATAATTTCACCCGTTCAATGTCATTGAATATCCATTTTTTTATTGAACAAAACCCTGTTTTTTGATGAAATGAATAAAATTTATTATTTTTGGTCATAAACTGATGATATATAGTGTGTTACTTCACAAATTGCAATATTTTTGACCGATTTTTATCAATCATATTTGTACCATAAAATCATAACTGTTTGATTTTCATATATTGTTATTTTCGAAGAAGGAAAAATCTTGACCGATTTTAATCAATCATTTTTGTACCATAAAAATCGTAATTAATTGACTGGTATACCTGTTCATTTTCGAGGAGGTATTAAAAAATTGAAGAATAATTTCCAATTAAAATCAAATAAAAGAAAACAAAATTAGTTGGCTCTCCATAATGCCAACGCTAATAAAATCCAAAAGACTACGGCATAATGGCAAGAGCTTTTAGTGGCCTTCGCCTTTTATTTGATTTGCTACCCTTCGGGACTTATTCCGTTTCCTTTTGGATTTTTTTGCTTCACCACCAGTAGAGGGTTTTCTTTTTTTTTCTGTTTTTTTCTTTTTGAAAAATTTTTTGGTTTTAATCAATGTAATCAATAAAACTAAAAGCAAAAATAAGTGTTAAAAGCCCTATTTTTGCAATAAGTTTTCAAAACGCGCATACCTATAAAGATTTTTCAGATGTCGTACTTATGTTGTACTTATCCAAGAGTTAATATGAGAAAACATCTTATTTATCGTATTTATGGGATAAAATTGGGATAAACCCATGTTTAATTGAGTTTTAGATTAGAATGATGTAAACCTAAGTTTTCAAACAGTAAAGAACTACACATCGTTTATACTTTATTTTGCCACAAATATTTACAAAATTTGTGATAAAAAGAAACTTAGAAATGTTCATAAATCATTGATAATAAGCAATATTTATAATTTTTAAAATCACGCAACTAAAAATAATTTTCAGCGATATGTTCAATGAATTCTCATGTTCATTTTCATTGAACACTACTAGAGGTTATTGCTTTTTCTGTTTACTTAATCGTACCTTTAATTATAATAATCAAAAAAATCATGATAAATTATGGAGAATCCATTTGAGTTAATTAATGAGCGATTGCAAAAAATCGAAGATTTACTGCAGGAATTAGTGCAAAAAAACCCATTAGTTCACGAAGTTAATCACGATAATGAATTGTTGTCAATTGATGAGCTTGCAAAGTATTTACGCTTAAGTAAATCAACAATTTACAAACTCAAATCTACTCGCGAAATTCCTTCTTTTAAAACAGGTAAAATCCTTATGTTTAAGCGAAAAGATGTTGATTAATGGTTAAAAAGATGTCGTTCTAAGTCAAAATATGAGATTGAGCAGGAAGCAATTAGAGATTTCAAAAAAATGCGTCTTAAACATTAGTGAATTGTATTATGCAAATTATGCATACCCTTTAATTCATTCAATTGATAATCAGAATGTTTCCGATTATCTTTTACTAATTTCACATTAGTAAAATTTGTAAGTGAAGAAGAAAATATTATTTAATAATATCCTCAATAATTTTATCCAATTTTGCATCTGGAAGAGAATTCAAATAGGACATTGTCGAATTGATATCCTTGTGGCCTAATGCTTCTCGAATAATTTCAATTGAAACATTTTCAAACTTAAGTGCAGTAGCAAAGGAATGTCTTGCGCAATAAAAGGTGATATTTTTATTGATTTTAAGATTGCTCATTATATCCTTCAAATATTTATTGACATAAATCGTCAAATACTTTTGAGACTTATTCTTCAAGTAAGTTTTTGTAGGATTGTTGTTTTTTACGATGGATAATAGAAATTTAGAGTCGGGTTCTGATTTATATTTCGTTAGAATTTTTTCTGTGATGTCATTTAATTTGAATTTAACGGCAACCCCTGTTTTTTCTCGGTAGTAAGAAATATTCTTATCGATTAGTGCATTCTTTTCGAGTTGCATCATATCGATGAAATTAATTCCCCTTGAGTAATAACTGAACAGAAACATATCTTTGGCAAATTGTTCGTACTGATCCTTTGGTTTATATTTTTTTAATAGGTCGATTTCGCTCACGCTCAAGAATTCTTTTTTGCTGTTACTCTTGATTTGGGAAATTTTGTAATCCTTGAAAGGGTATTGTTTTTCCTTGATTACTTTAGCCTTGATTGCCTGATTAAAAACGCTTCTAATCGCTCTCATTCGGATTCCGATAGTTGCAGGTGTATTTCCTTTTTCAATACAATGTGCCTCATATTTTTTGAGGGTTAGATATTTAATCTCGTTAAAACCGATGTCTTTTTTGTCAAAAAATTTTTGAAGAGAGTTTAATGCATCTTGGTCAACTTGCGCAGACCCAATTTTATCAGATTTTTTTAGGTTTTCAATAACGATTTCTTGAAACTTCGTGTAGGACATTGTTTTCAGGTCTCCCTTATAATTCTTAATCTCATAAATTACATCCTGCAGGGTATAGGGAATATTATCATCTTCAAGATCTTCTATGATCTTTGAAGCAATTCCTTTGTATTTATCAATAAACTTATTAAGTTTTTCGTAATCAGGGTGGCTTTTTTTTACACGTTCCGTTTCTGCGCTCCATTGTTGGTCAGTACATGAATGTCGAAGTGACAAACTTGTATTTTTTCTGTCTTTGATAAACGACATGATGATACTTTTTTCACCATTTGATTTAGCGTTATTCTTTAAAGTAAACTGAAAAGTGGTCATTTTTTATACTTTTTTTTGACGAACATTTGACGAACATTTGCACTACAAATATAAAGAAAAGTAAATTAGAATAAGAAACTTTATTTTGTAAAACACTGATAATCAGTTAAAAATAAAGTATAATAAAACAATGTAAAGTATAATAAAAAATAAATTAAATGACTCATAATCAGCAAGTCCTTGGTTCGAGCCCAAGTGGGGCCACATATTTTAAATCAAGCACTTACAGAAATGTAGGTGCTTTTTTTTGTCCTGGATTTTTTATTTTTGACTAATTTAATAAGGGATTAAATAAAAATACCTCCTAAAATAGGAGGCATTTATTTGTTGATAAAATTATAATAAAATAGAGTTTAGTTATTAATTTTAACCATGTTGTACCATTACAACCTTCGAAGTTTTTATTGACAATATCGTAACGAATTGTTCCTTCGTTATCAACATTACAAGTCGAAGAGGAACCTAACTTTACAGAGCCATTAACTTATAACTGAGCATCTGCTTTTGTGGTTTCAAAATTTGAGATATTAACACCAATCTTTGCATTTTTCAAAACCACAAGAGCGTTAGATTTTGCTAAAGAGTTTCCATTTCCAACTGTTAATAATCGTTCTGAGGTTGCAGTAGAATTTTTAGCAGTATTGTAACGTCCCATTGCGGTTTATACTTGATCATAAGCAATTGTATAAGAACCCTCCGACGTTGATGATACGCCTCGAGCTTCTGTGTAGTATCCCATCGCTGTTGCATACTCAGCTAGTGTTTTATTTCGCGCTCCCATTGCAATACTGTAGAGTGCTGTCATTGGTGTGCCTGCAACGCCTGACTCGTTGTAACCCCCTAATGCGGCAGAATAGTTTGCGTCTGATTTATTCATTAAACCTAATGAAGTGGATGCAGTTCCATTGGCTTCTCCGGTATTTCCAGCAATAAAACTGTCATTACCTACTGATTTATTTTTTGTACCGAATGATACGGATGAGTTACCAGATGCTATTGATGCATAACCGTAAGCAAATGAATATCGTCCTGATGCTGTAGATACATCGGGAGAAATTTTAAGACACCTATTGCTGTAGCATATGAATCAGATATCTTGTTGTTATATCCAGCCGTAAAAGTATAGCTATATCCTCCAGATGCAATGTTTCTTTCTCCTGCAATAAGGGATGTGTTTCCTGTAAGCTCATTATCGACACCAAGCACAGCATTTCAACTACTATTTGATAGAATTTTGTTTCGAGTTCCGTTGACAAAATTGGTACCTCTTTGGCCATCTGCTCCAGTTAAATCATTTGCATATCCATTCACAAGGCTTAAAATATGATTAACTTTATTATTTTCGCCGAAAACAGTTGTTAAAAATCCACTTGTATTTACAGATTCAGTACCCACTATATTGTCTTTTCCTCCAACCAAGGGATATTGTCCATTTGTTGTATTGCCGCCACCAAAAGCCGCAGAATTTATATTTCTTGCAATGTTTCGATTTCCCACTGCAATACAGTTTTGGCCAACTACCGCTATACTATTAGCACTTCCGACTCTTATTGAACCAGCAATATCTAGATCAGCACCGTTTGTAGTTTTGATTTTTTTTATTGCAACTGTTCCTTTTTGATAAATGTTTTGCGTATTCTCGATTGCAGATGTTGTTGTGTTTTTAATGTTCCATGGTTCTTGATATGGCAAGGTTGTGTTTGAATTAATTATTCTAATCCATTGACCATTAGTACTTTTTGTTTTGTCAAAATAGTAATAACCAATTTTTGTTACATTAGCGGTTTTATCGGTAGTTGCCGTCAAAGCTTCAGTAACATAAACGATTGCCGCATCTTGAGCATTTGTATATAAAGCGTCTTTTGCTTTTAAGTGTTCACCAGTTAATCGTGGTGCAATAAATCCATCTATCCGTGTAGTAATTGTTGGAGATGCGATAACGTCTAATGTTGCGGCAGGTGATGTGGTGTTAATACCTACACGCCCTTCTTGAGCAAATGTAAAAGTTGAAATTACGATGGATGATATAAGTAGAATATTTGATTTCATTTTGTTTTTTTTTAATTGAATAATTTGGCGAAATTACTTGTCATAGTAAAATATACTACAATAAAGGAGGTGGTCTTATATTAATGTTATTAAAGCAAAAACATTTGAAAACATTATCATTTATGTCATTTTTGAGACTTAAGTTTTTTAATAAAAATTTTGTAATTAATGGAAATACAAAAAATAATAGTCCAAGTAGAGTTTGAGTTGTAATCAATATTAACTGCCATTTTTCATTAAAAGCTCCCATTGAAGCAGTTGACTCAATGGGAGATAAATTAATTTTTGAAACCACTAATTTTTTTTAATCCCTTTTGGGATTTAGATTTGGAAATGGCTTCTATTGGGTTTTTGTGTTTTCTAGGTAATTTCTTTTCTTGAGCTTCCTTTCTAGTTACGAATGTATTGGCCGTTTCAGGATTTACATTTATACTCACAACGGCGCCATCAGTTGTAGTAATCTTAACATCTCCTGTTAAATAAATTTGTGCGCTACTTGGCGTTGAAAATAAAACCAAAAGGAAACATGTTAATATACACCTTGTTATTAAACAAAGTGAAAACATAGATTCTTTATTTTTAATGCTTTTCATCATTTGCGGCTTAGCTTCTTAATTTTTTACGCTGCAAAAAGATGAATTCTCTTCCTATAATAAAAGGAAAATAGTGCTGTTTAAGCGATTAAACAGCAATGAATAAATGATTGAAAAAAAAAGTTATTGTATTGATATTCAGTATTTATAAATTGTAAAATAGAATTTAATGCGTAATAATGGAAATGTTTTTCATCAATCTTCTAAATCTAACTTATCATTCAAATTATCAAGATGATAGTTAAGATCACTGACAGGAATTTGATGATGTTGCAAAGTTTTTATTAATTCCAATTTGACATATTTTTTGTAATCTTCATGAATAAAATCCAAATGCAGTCGAAACCAAGGATATTTTTCATTAATCGTTTGAAAAGCGTCCTCAAAGTTCTCGTATTCTGTGACAAAATCGCTCAAGATCTCATCAGCAATAGGATCGTATTCGTTGTGATAATAAAGAAATTTTTCTACTTGATTATGGTTTTCTCTTTCGATTTTTAAGCTTCCACCTTCGGATAATAATTTAAATACAAGTTCTTTCATATAAGCTAATTTTAGTTCCAGATGTAAAACTATTCATTTAAAAATAATAATTTATAATTGAGAAATTTGCATTATATAGCTTTAGCTGATTTTCAGCTTGTTAAATATTTTTTTTTTTAAAACTAAAATCAGATTTTTTATTTTCAATAAAGTCGAAAGAAAGAATAATGGTAAAAGTTGAAATATTAATCATATTACTCAAAATGAAAATGATTTTAAATTTAATTTAGAATAAGTTTTTAATTTTTTAATAAATACAAAACTGACAATTGTCATAGAATTTATTTATAATTATTTAACATTCTATTATTTGTATCTATAATCTTTAAGTTTTATTTTTGCATAAAATATCTGTAACAGCAGCTTATGAAACTGAGTAGAATATTCAAATTCTTTATTTTCTCACTATTATTTGCGACAATCAGTGTTTTTGGAAATTCTAATGTCTCCAAAACACCTGATTCGATTCTTTATGCTGAAGATACTATCGTTCCTGAGTTTTGTCAACATAGCGACAACGAGCAAGATATTTTTTCGGGCAACCGCACGGTTCCAAAAGTTTCAAAAAAGATAATTTATCTTGAAAATTTCTATTTTGACTTTTTAGAAGTTGAAAGTGATTACAACTTAACTTTTCTGACAAATGATAGTCCGCGACTTCATTGTGGCGTAAAATCTTTTCTCCATCTTTTACAGCTTTATTAGGAACTGTTTTTAATTCAATCTTAGATTATTTTAAAAGTATTTTAACCTAATTAAATTTCAATGCAAATTAAATATTGGATAATAGGCCTTGTTGCGCTATTGTCTGTAAGCTCTTGTGGCAAAGAAAATGCTGCAAAAAAAGATGATGTAAAAGCAGTTCCTGTGCTTACCATCAAAGAAAAAGATACACTTGTTAGCAACCAATTTGTTGCTGATATTCAAGCTAAAAAGAACATCGAGATCCACTCGCGTATGTCGGGAATTATGCAACACGTCTATGCGCACGAAGGTCAATTTGTGAAGCGCGGTCAACTGTTGTTCAAGATTAGCGATGCCGAATTACAAATAGATTTATTAAAAGCCAACGCAACTTTAAAACAAGCTCAAGCCGATGTAAGAATCGCTGAAGTTGAGGTTAGTCAATTGCAATCTTTGTTTAATAAAAATTTCGTTGCTAAAAACGAATTAGACATGATGAAGGCTAAACTTTCTGCGGCGCAAGCAAGACGTTCTTATGCTGATGCGGAACGTAAAGCGGTTCTTCAAAAAGTGAGTTTTACCAATATTACAGCACCTTTCGATGGTGTTATCGACGTTATTCCTTTTAAAGATGGAAGTTTGGTTGAGAATGGCTCGCTGTTGACGACTTTGTCTTATCTAGATCAGATTTACGCTTATTTCTCAATTCCTGAAAATTTATATTTTGAACTTCAAAAAAATGATAAATTAAACAACTCTAACAAAATTGAATTGGTGCTTCCAAATGGTGCTAAGTATGATTTTAATGGTGTTCTTAAAACCGCAGAAGGTGAAATCGACCAAGCAACAGGTTCCATCCGTTATAAAGTGGAATTCCCGAATGCAGATCGTTTAATTAAACACGGAACTTCGGGTAAATTGGTGATTTCAGATTTCCAACCGAAATCAATTATCATTCCTCAAAAAGCGACTTTTTCTATTCAGGATAAAGTCTATGTTTTTGTTGTAGATGCAACTAACAAGGTCAGAATGAAAAACATCACCATTGCAAACACCTTGCGCGATTCTTACATGCTAGATTCTGGACTTAAAGCGGGTGATAGAATAGTTCTGGAAGGGACGCAAGCGCTTCGTGACGGACAAACCATTCGAGTTAAAAAATAATAAACATTCAAAAATAAATTATTATGGTAGAAATGTTTATTAGACGAAAAGTTCTTTCGTTGGTGATTTCGATTGTTATTGTGTTGATGGGGATTTTGGCTTTAATGAAGCTTCCAATCACGCAATTCCCAGATATTGTTCCGCCTTCGGTGACAGTGACTGCAAAATATACAGGTGCAAATAGCGAAGTGTCTGCAAACGCCGTGGCCTTACCGTTGGAACGCGCTATTAATGGTGTTCCTGGGATGACGTACATGTCAACTGTGACGTCCAATGATGGTTTAACGTTAATTCAGGTGTTCTTTGAAGTCGGTATCGATCCAGATGTAGCGGCGGTTAACGTACAAAACCGTGTGACAACCATCTTAGATGAGCTTCCAGAAGAAGTAATTCGTGCAGGTGTAACCACCGAAAAGGAGGTGAACAGTATGTTGATGTATCTTAATATTACTTCTACAGACGAAAGTCAAGACGAGCAATTTATTTACAACTTTACAGACATCAATGTTCTGCAGGAACTAAAACGTATTGACGGGGTTGGGCGTGCCGAAATTATGGGACAAAAAGAATACTCGATGAGAGTTTGGCTAGATCCTCAAAAAATGACGGCATACAAAGTTTCGGCGGAGGATGTGGTGAAAGCTTTACAAAAGCAAAACATCTCTGCAGCGCCTGGAAAAGTAGGCGAAACTTCGGGTAAAACCAATAGCCAACTTCAATATGTTATTAAATATACTGGGAAATTTTTCCAGCCAGAGCAGTATAAAGAAATTCCGATTCGTTCGGATGCTAGCGGAACAATTTTAAAATTAAAAGATATTGCTGATGTAGAATTCGGTGCGATGAACTACGGAATGGTTTCTAAAACCGATGGTCGTCCGTCTGCATCGATTATGATGAAGCAACGTCCAGGATCCAATGCATCAGAAGTTATTAAAAACGTAAAAGACAAAATGGCGGAGCTGAAAGAAACCTCTTTCCCGCCAGGAATGGAGTTTAACATGGCTTACGATGTTTCGCGTTTCTTGGATGCGTCGATCAGCGCAGTTTTAATGACTTTAATAGAAGCTTTCATTTTGGTAGGAATTGTGGTGTTTATTTTCTTGCAAGATTGGCGTTCGACCTTAATTCCTGTTTTAGCCGTTCCAGTAGCACTTATCGGTACTTTTGCTTTTATGCAAATGTTAGATTTCTCAATTAATCTTTTGACTTTATTTGCTTTAGTATTAGCCATCGGAATTGTCGTCGATAACGCGATTGTCGTCGTAGAAGCCGTCCATGTAAAAATGGAAGAAGGTATGGCACCACTTCATGCAACTATCGAGGCTACAAAAGAAATTGCAGGAGCTGTTATCGCAATTACGATTGTTATGTCGGCGGTGTTTATCCCAGTGGCGTTTTTGGATGGTCCAGTCGGCGTATTCTATCGACAATTTTCATTGACTTTAGCAATTAGTATTGTGATTTCAGGGATTAATGCTTTGACCTTGACACCAGCTCTGTGTGCGATTATTCTTAAACCTCACAAGCATGAGAAAAAGAAAAACATCGTTGACAAATCCTTTGCAAAATTCAATGAAGGTTTTGAAAAACTGACGAATGGGTACACAAATATTCTTTCAAAGTTTGCGACCAGAACAAGTGTGACGTTTGGAGTTTTATTCCTTTTTATAGGATTAATGGTGGTTACGGCTAAGTTTTTACCATCAGGATTTATCCCAATGGAAGATCAAGGTATGGCTTATGTGAGTGTTACAACGCCTCAAGGTGCAACGGTTGAACGTACCGAAAAAGTTTTGGATGAAGTTACAACTATCGCGAAAAAAATTGAAGGTGTCGAAAACGTAACTACTTTGGCGGGTTACAGCATCGTTACCGAAATCGCAGGTTCCAGCTACGGAATGGCGATGATTAACCTTAAAGATTGGAAAGAAAGAAGTATTTCTGTAAACGACCTTATCGCTGATCTTTCGGAGAAAACGAAAGATATTTCTGATGCACAGATTGAAGTTTTTGCACCGCCAACGGTTCCAGGATTTGGAAATACGAGTGGTTACGAACTTCGCTTGCTGGACAAAAGTGGTGGAAGTATCGAGAATACAGATAAAATAACGAAAGATTTTGTTAAAAAACTAAATGAAGCCCCTGAACTTCAAAACAACTTTACGAGTTTTGATGCCACTTTCCCGCAATATTTAATCACGATGGATTATGATATGGCGGCGAAAAAAGGTGTTTCGGTGGATAATGCGATGTCAACTTTGCAGACTTTGTTGGGGTCTTATTACGCAACCAATTTTATCCGATTTAGTCAGATGTACAAAGTGATGGTTCAGGCAAGTCCAGACCAAAGAGATACGCCAGAAAGTATTTTGCAATTGTTTGTTAAAAATGATTCGGGCGAAATGGTGCCGTTTTCAACCTTTATTAATATTGAAAAAGTTTACGGTCCCGAAGTTTTAACGCGCTACAATATGTATATGTCAGCGATGATTAACGGTGAACCTGCCAATGGTTACAGCTCTGGAGACGCCATTGCAGCTGTCGAAAGAATTGCAAAAGAAAGCTTACCACGTGGTTTCGATGTTGAATGGTCGGGTATGACACGTGAAGAAATCCTTTCTGGAAATCAAACCTTTTACATTTTTATCATTTGTTTGATTTTCGTGTACTTGCTTTTGGCAGCGCAGTACGAAAGTTTCTTGTTGCCGTTACCCGTTTTATTGAGTTTACCGACAGGGATTTTTGGTTCGTACATCGCTTTGATGGCGGTTGGTTTAGATAATAACATTTATGCCCAAGTTGCCCTCGTGATGTTGATTGGACTTTTAGCGAAAAATGCCATTTTGATTGTAGAATTCGCCATCCAAAGAAACAAAGAAGGTTACGACATTATTCCAGCAGCCATCGAAGGTGCAAGACAAAGACTTCGTCCGATTTTGATGACTTCTTTTGCATTTATCGCAGGACTTATTCCGTTGGTAATTGCTTCTGGAGCGGGTGCTATCGGTAACCGTTCGATTGGTACTGCTGCAGCGGGAGGTATGTTTATCGGAACCGTTTTCGGATTGGTAATTATCCCAGGACTTTACATCTTTTTTGCAAAACTTGAACAAAGAAAAGAACGAAATGAACAACGAACTAAATAAATATTTTAAAATAGGAATCTTATCGCTTGTTGTGATGTCGTGCGCTACCCCCCAAGTTGGCGAGATTAAAAAAGCAAAGGAAATTCCAACAAATACGGTTTCTGAAACTGATGTTAAATTAGATTTGAATCAGCAAGTTGAACTCAGAACTTATTTCAACGACCCCGAATTGTTGAATCTTTTTGATGAGGTGGTGAAAGCTAATCCTGATTTCCAAATTGCACAGCAACGCATCGAAATTGCGAACAGCTTTTTGCAACGTTCAAAAATGTCGTTTTTGCCATCTTTGGAGGTTGGCGCTGTTGTAAGTGGCGACCATTACGGAAAATACACGATGGAAGGCGTTGGAAATTACGATACCAATTTGTCGGGAAACATCACCGAAGATCAAAAAATCAACAGAAATGTAACACCAAATTATTGGTTGGGCGCAAGAAGTTCTTGGGAAATAGATGCTTGGGGAAAACTTAAAAATCAAAAAGTAGCAGCTCAGAAAAAATATTTGGCATCTGAAGAAGGTTTAAAATTAATTCAGGTTGAGTTGTTTACAGAAATCGCCAACTTGTATTATCAATTGGTTTCGTTGGATACCAAATTGGATATTTATCAAGAGAATTTCAAACTTCAACAACGCGCTTACGAAATTGTTTCGGCGCAGCGCGAAGTAGGGAAGGCAACCGAATTGGCAGTTCAACAATTTCGAGCGCAGAATAATAATTGGCTTGCCGAGATTGAACACATAAAAGCCGAAATTGTTTCTGTAGAACAAGCTATTACGACTTTAACAGGTCGTTACGGAGGCGAAGTTAAACGTAGCAAACAGCTTTTATCAACCAATTTAACTTTGTTGAATAAGTCGATGGATGTTAATTCGATTATACATTCTAGACCGGATGTTATTTCTAATTATTTTGTTTTGGAAGCTACGCAAGCAGATGCAAAAGCTGCTCGAGCGGCATTTTATCCAAAAATAGACTTGGGCGCACACGTCGGATTAAATTCATTTTCAGTGGATAAGCTATTTAATCCCGCTTCGTTGGCTGGTCAATTATTGGGAGGTTTGATGGTTCCGATTTTTAATAAAGGACAATTGAAACATGATTTTAATGTCGCTAATAAAGAGCAAGAAATTGCATTTATCACGTATCAAAAAAGTGTGACTACGGCTTACAACGAATTGCAATCTATACTCAAACAAACCGAAATTTTTCAAAAAGTTTTAAAACTCAAAAGCGATGAGGTTAAATTTTTGGATAACGCTATTGAGGTTTCCAACGACTTGTATCTCACGGGTTATGCCAATTATATGGAATTAATCAACTCGCAACGAAGCAAACTCAATGCGGAACTGAATTTATTAGAATTTCAGTTCCAGAATACAAGAAATAACGTTCTTCTATTTAAAGCCCTTGGCGGAAAATTAGATCGTTAATATGTGATGTGGTGGGGCTGTCCGAGAGGGCAGTCTTTTTTGTTTAAAATTTTCCTATTAGCATAGATCAATTGATATGTTACTGTTTTAATTTAATTTTGAATAAAAAAATAAATGAAACCAGAATTTGAAAATATTCCGTTAGTAGAAATGGATAAACAATACGAAATAGAAATTGATGGTGCTAAAGCTTTCATCGTATATAGAGAAAGTGACGCAACGATTACGTTAGTACATAGCGAAGTGGAAGATGCTCTGCACGGTCGTGGCGCGTCAACTGCGATTATTGAAAAAACGCTTGCAGCGATAGAAGCGAGCGGTAAAAACTAAAAGCACTTTGCCCTTTGGTTGTCAAATACATTAAGAACCATCCGGAGTGGAACAGAATTGTAGCTTAAATTTAAATAAAAAATAATATGTCAAATATTGGAATCATCATCCCAGAACGTGCCGCAGATATCGGAAATTTTATGGTTGGACGACTTTTACCTTTTATTGAAAAAAGATCCGTTGGACCATTTGTTTTTATCGATCACATGGGACCTGCAGAGCTTAAAGATTATCAGAATATAGATGTTCCGCCGCATCCGCATATTGGCTTGTCCACATTAACTTATCTTTTTGAAGGTGCGATTTTTCATCGTGACAGCATTGGTTCGGCAGTTGAGATTCAGCCCGGAGCGGTTAACTGGATGACGGCTGGTAAAGGTGTTGCGCATTCTGAGAGAACACCCGAGAATCTTCGTCATACTGATAAAAAATTACATGGTTTACAGATTTGGGTTGCCTTGCCAAAACATTTGGAAGAGTCTGAGCCGACTTTCCATCACATCGAAGCTAAAGATATCCCTGCTTGGGAAGAAGATGGTCTTAAAATAAAATTAATTGCAGGTAAAGCTTTTGGTAAAGAATCGCCTGTGCCAGTGCATACTCCGCTTTATTTTATTGAAATTATCAACGATTCTGATGAGTCTAAAACGGTAAATATCGGTGAGCATCTTTATGGTGAAAGCGCGCTTTATATTTTGGAAGGTCAAATTAAAAATGACGGAAATGCTTATGATTCAAAACAGATTTTGATTGCGAAAGATACCAAATTATGCTCTTTCGAAATGGCTGCAAATACCACAGTTTATATTTTTGGTGGTGAAGCTTTTCCTGAAGAACGTTACATCCACTGGAATTTTGTGAGCTCTAGTAAAGAATTAATCGAACAAGCTAAGCATGATTGGAAGGATCAAAAATTTCCCAAAGTTCCTGGTGAGACCGAATTTGTGCCTTTACCAGCGACTTCTCTTAAATAATTTTTAAAAATGAAAAATAGAAAGCTGCCTTTTGTTAAGCAGCTTTTTTTATGTTTTAAAATTTAATTTCAGAATTTAATCCATAATGAGGTGTTCTGTGCCTGATATCAGGACTTGGATGAATTTCTGATTTTGCGCGAATGCCAATTTCTTTTTTTAACGCATCGAAAGATTTTGCATCTTCGATATCAACATTTTTAAAATAGTAAGATTTTTTTGCATCTAATTTTTTTAAAATTTCTTCGCCTTTGTTTTTCTGTTGGTCATTGTTAGCAGAGATACTTGCCCAAAAACTGTCGTTTTCTCCATTATTACGATAAATAATGTAATCGGAATCTCGAAATCCTGATTCCTCTAACTCAAATCTAAGATTTTGATAATCATTTTGTTGAGACATAAGCCCTACGATAATATTTCCCATAACACTTATTTTTGATATTTAAAATTAGTATTTTTTTTAATACAAATTCAAAATCTTTTTATAATTTGTGTAAGAATACATTTATGATGAAAAACTACGCATTATTACTAGCTTTTGTCATTGTTGGGCTTAACTCTTGTACAACGCAAAAGACTAAAAATATTAACGCCAATATCATTATCCTTCGCGATAGTTATTGCAAAGCGCCAACCAATTATGACTACGAGAAGGTTAATCTTCATGTTAATTCGGATTCGTTACTTAATGAAAAACAACATCTTAGATCCGTTTTTAACCAACAAAGTATTTTGATTCTTAATGCCTTAAACTCACTTGATGATGTTGAAAAAATTTTAGAATTAAAAAAAGATACAAGCATCGAGTCACAACTTAAAATCATGAAAATTAAGGATAAAATAGATGGCAAAATTACATTAGCGCTAGGTGAAGTAGATGCTGTTGCTGCCGAATTTGACTGCGAAGGCGAACGCGTTGCACAAATGGCAAATTATGTGAGTAGTCTTAATAGCAAGAAAAATAACAAAATGATAGTCTATTCTATCGCTGTTGGAGCGCTTGGTTCTTTAGCTGGTGGATTTGTAAAAAGTGATGGTTGGGACAAAGCTATTGATATTGGTGGCGGTCTTATTGGTGCAGGTTTTGGTCTTGCTCTACTCAATCCGAAAGGTAAGAAAGTCGAGTTTATCCATGCTCGAAATATCCTTCGTGATATTTGGCAAGAGAAACTACAGTCGCGAAATTTTCCTCCTTTTATTTGGTATATGTATACTGAGAAAAAATTTTCGAATCTTAATGAACACTCGATTATACAGAATATGAAGCAACGCTGGATTATGTATCAATTCGAGGGTGATGTGGATGCGGCCAATGCTTCTCCGATCTTTAATGATGGCGGAAAGTACGACAACGAGGCACTTAACAATCGTGCGGCGATGCTTAACCAAATGCAATCGGCAACCAGAACGATTAACCAAAATATCAATTATCTTCTCATCGACCTTAACAAGTTGACGCGATAATTTTTTATTTTTTAAATTAAATGAAGAAAAGCTTATTTCTATTTTTGATTCCGCTACTTTTTAGCTGCCAAAGTGAAAAAGTGCTTTCAAAATATCCTGCAAATATTGGCGATATGGAATTCGATGCTAAAACTGATAATCCAAATTTCGAACTTTGTTTGCCGCAACTGATGTTTCAATATTTTAATTATGGTAATGAGTTAGAAAACTTAAAAGGTGAAAAGTCTATTTCGATAGCATCGAAAATTTATAATTTTTATAAACCAAAAAGGAACGTTACAATCAACGCTCCTTTTTTATTTTTAAATGTGATTTAAATAAAATTATTTTTCAAAAACCAAGTAATCATAAGCTTTTAATGCAAGTAGGCTACCATCCATTAAGGCTTGTGGCGATTGTGTAAAGACATTTTTGTACTGGCCTTCAACTTCTTTCCCTTGGATATTAAACTCTACATTATCAGCCGACATATTTAGTAAAACCAAAACTTCACGATTGTCATTCTTGCGTTGATAGGCAAGGATTTTGTCGTTAGCGGAAGTCTCGATCCAGTAGGTTGTAACATTGGAATCGCCACCGCGAAGCGCAGGATTTTCTGATTTTAAATTTAACAAAGTTTTATAAAAATCATTCAAAGCGTTTTGCCCAGTCCATGGGATTGTATCTTTTTCGAAAAACTCAAGACGTTTTGTTTTTAAAGGTAATTCTTGCCCGTTGTACAACAACGGAACGCCATTCCAAGTTGCTGAAAAAACAGCAAGGGCAGGAGCAAGGTCGCCATATTTTTCGTATTCGGTACCATTCCAAGTATTTTCATCATGATTGGTCGTGAACCACGCGCGCATCGAATTGTCGCCAATGTTAGAATATTGTTGCAGTAAGTTTTTAAGATCCTGAAGTGGTAATTTTTTCTGATAATAATCTTTAGTTAGATGCATCCACTTCCAAGAATAGCTGGCGTCAAAGACTTTTCCGTATTCTGGTGTGTCCAACTCATCAAATTCGCCCAACCAAAAAAGTGGTTTTAATTTTTCAACTTCAGGACGTGCTTGTTGCCAAAAGTCAACTTCTACCCAACTAGCAAGGTCGCAACGGAATCCATCAATATTGGTTTCTTTAACCCAATATTTCATCGCGTCGATCATCGCTTGACGCATGTTTGGATTTTTAAAATCGAGTTCGATAATATCGTCCATACCTTCCGCAATATGGAATTTTCCGTCAGGATCTTTTAGATAAAAATCAGGATTAGATTTGGTCCAAACGTGATCCCAACCTGTGTGATTTGCCACCCAATCGATAATGACATTTAATCCCAAACTATGCGCTTTGTTAACCACATCTTTGAAATCTTGTAAAGTCCCAAACTCAGGATTAATACTTGTATAATCTTGCGCTGCATAAGGACTACCAAGAGTCCCTTTTTTGTTCTGTTGAGCGATTGGCGTAATCGGCATAAACCAAATGGTTTTAACACCCATCGCTTTTAGTCGTGGAAGATCTTTTTCAACCGCTTTGAAAGTCCCTTCCTTCGAATATTGTCGCGTGTTGATTTCGTAGATATTGGTTGTATGTTTCCACTCTTGGGGTTGTGTCATCTGTGTTTTTGTTTTGGTTTGAGTTGTGCAAGCAATTGCTGATAAGGCAATACCAAGCAATAAAATCTTCTTCATTAAATTTTTATTTATTCAAAAATAAACAAAATAAAAAAGCCTGACTCAACATCAGGCTAATTATTTATTTCGATTTTTGATTAATCTTCGTCATCTTCGAAGATATCGTCATTGTATCCTTCTTCTTCCTCGTCATCATCTCCGAATTCGTCTGCGTCATCGAAGTTAGCTGATTTGAAATCATCTTCGAACCCAAAATCATCATCCATAAAAGGTATTGCAGATTTTTTTGAAGATCCTCCAGAAACGCCATTTTTGCTAGGTGCTTTTAAAGGAACATTTCCGAATCTGTACACAGTAATTGGGTAATTAACAGCAGGTTTTTCTTCGGTAACGTCAATCAATTCACAGAAAAATTCCCAAAGATCTAAGAATCCGTATTGGAATCTCATCTTGTCACCTTTTTGTGTGAATCCTTCGTTGACATACACGTCAGACATAATCTCGCCATCGCCTTCTTCGCTCATATCTTCCAATGGTACGGCTCTACCTTCGGACCACTCTTCATCAGAAAAATAAAAGCTAGAAAGTTCTTCCCCCGAAAGACTGAAAGCACTTTTGATTCCTAAGTGCAAATTCCATAAAGTTTGTTTGTCCTTGATCTCGATGTCTCTAAAGATGCTCTCTTTTGCATCTAAAATAACTCTTATCTTGTAAACCATTTTTTTCTCTTCTAAAATCTACTTTTACAATTATTTTGCTGCAAATATATGACAATTGAGAAAGGATAAAAGCCAAAAAAAATACTTTTTTTAATAAAATATTTTATTAAATTTTAGCCCTTCTCAACCTTCAAATTTTTGCAAGTATTTCTGCTCTAAAACTAATATTTTTTTTGATATTACAAAGAAGATTTTTCTAATCTAAATTTAAATTTTGTTCCACTAAGATAAGCGCTTTCTACAGTAATGTTCTGGTGATGTGCTTCCAAGATGTGTTTCACAATTGCTAGTCCAAGTCCAGATCCGCCATCTTTACGATTACGGCTGGCTTCGACACGATAGAAACGTTCAAAAATCCTTGTAAGATTTTCTGGTTTTATTCCCATCCCATTGTCTTCCACGGTGATAGAGATAAATTTGGCTTCCTCTTTGGTCGTTACAATAATTCTTGCGCCTTCGCGGTTTGCATATTTTATAGCGTTAGAGACAAGGTTGGTAAAGACTTGCGATATTTTATTTTTGTCCGCGTGTACCAATAGCTTTTTCTGAGTACTTTGTAATTCAAGCTTCATAAGATGTCTGTTGGCTTCTAGATCAAGGAGATCGAACACTTCTTCCACCAATTCGTTGATGTCAAAACTGATAAGATTTAATTCAATTTGGCCAGCTTCGAAGCGGTTAATCATATCCAAATCTTTAACAATGTTAAGAAGCCGCTCTACAGAACTATCGATGCGTTGCAGATATTTGTCTCGGATATTAAGATCTTCTACACCGCCGTCTAGCAAAGTCGACACATAACCTTGGATGGAGAATAAAGGCGTTTTTAATTCATGAGAAACGTTCCCGACATATTCTTTTCGGAAGTTTTCCATTTCCTTCATCATATCCATTTCGAAGTCGTTTTGCGTGCTCATCAAGGTTACACGTTCTCCGAATTCTTTCAAACTAAGATCGGGTTCATGATCGAGGATAAAGTTGTCTGGAAGTATCTTTTTGATACGTCGAATTTGTTTTTTACTATTATAATTAAATAAAAACTCGAGGATGTAATAATTAAGAATCATCACCAAAGTCAAGGTGAAAACAATGAAGATATTAAAATCTCTAGTTTTGAAATATTGGTCGTGGGTTTTAGCTTGAAAAATCGAAATAACTGTGCCGATTATGGCAACCAACACAAATGAGGCTAAAGCCGAAACCCAGTTCAGTTTGAAGTTCCTTTTTGGAGTAGAATACATGAGATAAATTTATAAAAAAAGATTTTCGTTAGAAAATCTTATAGCTTATTTACATTTTAATAAAAATAATTGTCTACACAACCAATTTATATCCAATTCCTTTTAGAGTTTGTATGCTGTTGATACCTAACTTTTCGCGAAGTCTTCGGATGTGTACATCAATTGTACGTTCGCCCACGATAACGTCGTTACCCCAAACTTTCTCAAGAATTTCTTCTCTTTTAAAAACTTTGTCCGTATTAGAAGCTAATAAAAATAAAAGGTCAAACTCTTTTTTAGGAAGTAAAAACTCTTCGTTAGCCTTCGTTACTTTGAAGTTATCTTTATCGATGATTAAATCGCCAAGCTCGATATAATTGGTATTTTCGTTAGCTTTTGCACCTAGTTGAAGAAGCGCAGCCACTTTTGATACCAAAACTTTTGGTTTAATAACTTTAATAATATAATCGTTGGCACCAGCTTGGTAACCTGCAAGTTGAGAAAATTCTTCACTTCTTGCTGATAAGAAAACGATTAAAGTTTTTTGTAATTCTTTTATTTGACGCATTTCTTGACAAGTTTCGATGCCGTCTTTTTCTGGCATCATTACGTCTAGAAGTATAAGATCTGGGATGATTTCTTTTGCTTTGGAGATGCCTTCCTGCCCATTGGACGCGGTGTGGACTTGGTAACCTTCTTTTTCTAAGTTGTATGATAACATTTCAAGAATGTCCTGTTCATCATCAACCAAAAGGATTTTTTTACGATTCATTTTTAGATTTTATGTTTCTCAAAATTAATAAAAATTGAATTGAATTTTAAGTAGTTTACATAAAATTAATATCTATCCTAATTTATTATGCTTATTATTAAATAGATGTTAATTTAAAATTAAATCAGGAATTGGACTTTAAGCGATTCTAAATACAATCGAAGTATCGATATAGCAAGTTTTATCACTAAAAGTCTTAAATTTGCTTTCTCATTATACAACTTTATGGAAGAAGAAAAAAAATCACTTAACTTTTTAGAGCAAATTATTGAAGATGATTTGGCTAATGGTTTAGGAAAGGACAAGTTGAGATTCCGTTTTCCGCCAGAGCCTAATGGTTATCTTCATATTGGTCATACAAAAGCTATTTGTATCAATTTTGGTCTTGGATTGCGTTATGGAGCACCAGTTAATTTAAGATTTGATGACACCAACCCAGAGAAGGAGGAGCAAGAATTCGTAGATTCTATCAGAGAAGATGTGAAGTGGCTTGGATTTAACTGGGCAGAAGAGCGTTATGCTTCTGACTACTTCCAGCAATTGTATGATTGGGCTGTAACTTTGATCAAAGAAGGGAAAGCTTATGTTGATGAGCAATCATCAGAAGATATTACTGCGCAAAGAAAGACACCTTTCGAAGATGGTGTAGAATCACCTTATCGTAATCGTCCAATTGAAGAAAGTCTTGATCTTTTCGAGCGTATGAAGAATGGCGAATTCGAAGAAGGCGCGATGAGTCTTCGTGCAAAAATCGATATGAATTCTCCTAACATGAACATGCGCGATCCTGTTATGTATCGTATCCTAAAACGTGCGCATCACCGTACTGGAGATACTTGGAAGATCTATCCAATGTACGATTGGGCACATGGTGAAAGTGATTATCTAGAGCAAGTTTCGCATTCGTTATGTTCTTTAGAATTCGAAAATCACCGTCCACTTTACGAATGGTATTTGGATCAAGTATATGATACTTCTAAAGTTGCACCAAAACAACGTGAGTTTGCACGTATGAATGTGTCATACATGATTACATCAAAACGTAAATTACAAAGATTAGTAGCAGAAGGCGTTACCACTGGTTGGGATGATCCAAGAATGCCAACTATTTCTGGACTTCGTAGAAAAGGTTATACAGCAAATGCGATTCGTAACTTTATTGATAGAGTAGGTGTTGCAAAACGTGAAAACCTTATCGAAATTCAGTTGTTAGAATTCTTCGTTAGAGAAGATCTTAACAAAGTAGCAACCCGTGTTATGGCGGTTGTTGATCCTGTGAAATTGGTGATAGAAAACTATCCTGAAGATAAAGAAGAGTTTTTAGAAACTGAAAATAATCCTGAAGACGAAAACGCTGGAACACGTCAAGTGCCTTTCTCAAGAGAAATCTACATCGAGCGTGAAGATTTTATGGAAGAAGCACCAAAGAAATTCTTTAGATTAAGCCTAGGTAACGAAGTTCGTCTGAAAGCAGCTTACATCATCAAAGCGAATCGCGTGGAGAAAGATGCTGATGGTAACATCACAACAATCTTTGCAACTTACGACGAAGATAGCCGTTCTGGAAGCGGAACCGAAGCTAGTCAAAGAAAAGTAAAAGGTACTTTACATTGGGTTTCTGCAAAACATGCGTTACCAATTAAAGTGAATATCTACGATAGATTGTTTACGGTTGAGCAACCTGATGCGGAGAAAGATGTTGATTTCCTTAACTTTATCAATCCAGAATCTTTGAAGGTTCAAAATGGTTTTGGAGAGCCAAGTTTGAAAGATGCAACAACTGAAGATCATTTCCAGTTCCAAAGAATTGGTTACTTTATTAAAGATAAAACATCTACCGATGGGCAATTGGTGTTTAACAGAACGGTGACACTTAAAGACAGTTACAAACCGCAATAATTTGTGGATTAGATACAAGAAAAGCTTCTCAATTGAGAAGCTTTTTTATTTTAAGTTTAATTTTAAAAACTATTTTTTAACACCAACTTTTTGCCAAGTGCTCATAATGTAGATCACGATAATACCAATAAGTGAAGCTGCAATGGAGAAAATAAACTTAGAATTTTCTTCATCCAAAATGCCAACGCTCCAATTAATTCCGTAGATGTTAATACCGATAAATATCACAAATAAGGCTAAGAATATTTTATAAAACAGCTGCATAATATTATTTTTTAAAAATGTACGTAATTCTGAATAAGCTGTGCAAAGTTAGCAGTAAATAATTTAATAGAGATTGCTAAAAGGATAATTCCGAAAACTTTTTGTAAAATTTGTAGTGATCCTTCACCCATTTTCTTTTCGATCCAAGGTGCAATTCTCAAAACGATGTATACCAAAATCGTGTTAAGGATAATTCCTAAAATGATATTAATCTCGTGGAACTCTGCTTTTAGAGAAAGTGTTGTCGTCAATGTTCCTGCGCCTGCAACCAACGGGAAAGCAATTGGTACAATCGATGCGGCATTAGCTTGTGACGATTTTTGGATTTCGATGCCCAAGATCATTTCAAGAGCGATAATAAAGATGACAAAAGCACCAGCAATCGCGAACGAGTTGAGGTCAACGCCAATAAATCTTAGAATCTCTTTTCCGATAAACAAAAACGCAATCATGATAATTCCCGCAACAATAGAAGCTTTTTCGGCTTCTATCTTACCAAACTTTTGACGTAACGAAACGATAATTGGTACCGATCCGATGATGTCGATAACCGCAAACAAAACCATGAAACACGTAAAGGTTTCTTTCCAAGAGATATGTTCAAAAAAATTCACAGGTATATAAATTTAATTTTTCGCAAAATTATGAAATATTTTTGTTTAATTTTCAATTGCTGAAAAAACCTCTTTACTTTGTACCAAAATATAATCTAATTTTTCTCCGTTAATGATTGGCGAATACTTCTCAGTGTTAAGAGAGTCTTTTAGTAAAGTATATTTTTGGTATACATTTTCATTTGTCTGTTTTAAATGATGAGCGTATGGATGTCCAAATTTTTGATTTGATTTAGCATCAACCTCTGCTTCTAGATTTGCAAACTCAGTAAAAAATTCCGAATATTTTTTTTGAATTAATAGATTTTCAAGATAATTAAAGTGACTTGTCAAGTTAAGAGAAGATTTACTTCTTAATAAAGCTTCAGTCTCTTCGATTGTTGTAATCTTTGGTCTCGATTTCAGTTGCTCTTCTTTAATAATACTTGCTAATTTTTTCTTTTGATAACGATTTCTAACCAAATAGATTACCATTCCCATCGCGCCTATTAAAGCTAAATTTCCGAAAATAACTTGCCAGTTCATGCCTTTATTTTCGGATAGTTTTAATGTTTCTGTTTGCAAAACTGGCGTGTTAACTTTATCCAAAACAGTGTTGGTATATTCGTTAACTTTTTGCATTGTAGATTTAGCATTTTCTATTTCTAAAGATGTCATTGCACGTATTACAATTGACTTTTCGCCAAGGTCTTTATAAAGCTTTTTCTCAGGATTAAAGAAAGCCATTTTTTCGGTTTTAATGGCAATATTTCCTGCTTTTTTAGGGACAATAACATAATGCGCTTCGATGTCACCAACGATGCCTTCTTTCTCAACTTTTAGATTTTTCACCAACTTTGGAGGGAAAACATCATAGTCTTCCGTCGGAATAATTTTCGGCATATTATGCGCCGATAGATTTCCGCGACCGATAAGTTTTACAACAATATCAAGAGGTTTGTTAATTTCTATTGGTTGAGGTAGACTTTCGACATTTGTCATATCGATGCTGAAGTTACCAACAAAATTGTTGAAATCTTCTGGAGCGCCGGCTGGTAAATGTTTAACAGAGATATTGGTTCTGTTGGATGTAAGTCTTGTAGCACCCTGATCCACAATCTCTGCCGTAAAAGCAGGCACTTCTACAGACCCAGCTTCTTTTGGGAAAATAATATAAATACCAACAATTTGCGATAACAGACCAGATTTTGAATCTTGTTCAATATCAGAACGTGTTAAGCTGATTGGTTGCACTAGGATATTACCGCTCTTCGGCGTTTGTATATTTTTAACTTTTCTAAAATTATCGACGTCACGAGTAATTACTGACAAAGTTGCAACAACAGGTTGATTTTTATAGACTTCGTGATCGTCAAGTTTTACATTAAGGTAAGTTTGATTATTTTGGCTAGCAAGATTACGAGTGTTGTCTGGTATACGTTTAGAAACGTCTCTTACCAAAATGTCAAATGGCTCAGATTTGTACATTTTGCCATTGACCTTAACCAGAGCTGAACCAATTTTGATAGAACCAGATTGTTTTGGTTGTAGTAAAAATTGATAAACCATTTGGTTAACCCTAACTTTTCTAACAGGATCAATAATTGTATTTTGTTCAGAATTGTAATCTAAAACATCGAATCTTTGGAAGTCCGGAAGTTTGATTGGCGATTCTTGTACTTGGTCTTCACCACTTATTTCTACCGCAATCGTGAGGCTGATAACATCATTGGTAGTGGTTTCTTTAACATTGGTTTCGGACGAAATATAGACTTGACCATAACAAGTTATGGTCGAGAAAATACTTAAAACAAACGAAAACCAAATGTGCTTCATTACCAATCTTTCTCGTTGGACTGTGGGATAGAGTTTGCATCCTTGTTAAGGATTCGTCGTGCAGTTTCTTTCTCTCTGTCCTGTACTTTATTTAAAATAGCGTTTTCTATATCTTTCGGAATTTTGTTTCCGTTTTCTTTTGGTTCTTGCGTAGATTGTTTGTCGCCTGCACCTTCACCTTTTTCTTGTTGATCTTTAGATGATCCATTTGGCTGATTGCCTTTTTGGTCACCTTTGTTATTTTGTCCGCCTTGTTGTTTTTGATCTTGCTGATCGCCGCCTTTATTATCTTGGTTTTGATCTTTTTTCTTGTCTTTTTCTTTTTCTTTCAGCTTTGCAATCTCATAATTTTTACGAATGCTTTCGTTGTAAGGATCATTTTTTAAAGCTTTTTTATACATTTCAGCAGCTTGATCCATTTTCTCGGTTTGCATCATTGCATTACCAAGATTATATTGTGCTGCAGCTTTATCATTTTTATTCTTTGCATTCTGTTCCGCTTTTTGAAACTCAGCTTTAGCTTCTTCATACATTTTCTTTTTGTACAAAGCATTACCAAGGTTGTAATGTGCGTCGAAGTTTTTGTCGTCTAGTTTAGCGGCCTCCAGGAATTTGGAAGAAGAAGCATCATAGTTTTTTTTGTCGAATTGTCTATTGCCTTCATATACAAGTGTTTTGTAACCTTCCTGAGCCATACCAAATTGGCCAAGAATTATAAAAAACAAAAGACTGAGAATCAACTTCATATTCATAACTGCAAAATTATTTCTTTAATTGTTAAAAACCCATTCTTAAAACGTTAAAATGGGTTAAATATGCCGATAAATAGTATATTTTGGGAGAATTGTTAGTTTGCTATTTAGACTTGTTCTAGCTAAGAGGCGAAATACCGTTTTTAAATATTTAAATCTCGCTTTGGATTAAATAAATAAATGAGTAAAAACAGCGCAATCGAAACGCCTAAAAAGTATTGATAATAATGTTCTGCAGATTGAGAACTTATATATGAAGTGTTAGAATTTGTTGACTTTTTCAAAACATCAGAAAGTTTGGCAACCGCAGACTCTAAGTCGTTGCCATCGATATAACTTCCGTCTGTGCTGGATGCAAGATTTTTTAAAGCTTTTGTTTCCAATTTGGTCATGACGGTTTCACCCGACATATTGGTTTTGTAACCCATCAATTGTCCGTAGTAATATTCCGGAATTGGCGCACCTTGTTCGCCGCCAATACCAATTGTCGAAACGATAATGCCTTCTTGGTTAGCCAGTTTTATAGCTGCAGATTCATTTTCTTCATTGTTTTCGCCATCGCTGATCATTACAACTTTTCTCGCACCTTTTGGTATGGATTTGAATTTTTTAACCGCCATTTGCATCGCCTTCAAAAAGTCGGTGCCTTGTGTTTGTACAACGCTGGTTTCGATGCCCGTGATGTAAGATTCAGCAGCGTTATAATCGGTTGTTAAAGGCATAATCGAGTTAGCTTCACCCGCAAAAACAATAATCCCAACACGATCATTATTCATTTTCGGAAAACTATTAATGATAATATCTTTGCCTTGTTGTAGACGGCTCGGTTGGATGTCTTGCGCATTCATCGAGTTGGAAACGTCGAGCAAAAATATAACATTGTTCATTTTTTGCTGCGTTTTTATTTCTTGTTTACCTCCTAGAAGATCAATCATTGCAAAAATTAAAAATAAAATCGCCAAGAAAAATAAACCTGGAAATAGCTTCGAAAATCTACTTGTTTTAGCAAATAATTGATCTCTGAATTGAGCTTCTGCAAAAAGTTCGCGTTTCTTTTTTTTCCATTTAATAAAGCTAAACAGCAATAATCCAATCACTGGAAGTAAAAGGAAAAGTAGAACGTACCAATAATTATCTAAATAAAAATCCATCTGTCTAGCTCAATATTTTGTACAAAAACCATCTCAAAATAATATCGAACAATAAAATCCCTAAAGCAATCCAAAGGAAAATTCGGAAATATTCTTGATATTGATAAAGTTTTGAAGTTTTAATATCTGATTTTTCTAAACCATTAATGTCGTTATAAATCTCTTGTAGACTGTCATTCGAGGTTGCTCGGAAATATTTTCCGCCAGTTCGATTTGCAATTTCTTTTAGGAGATTTTCATCCAAATCAGTTTCTTTTTCAGTGAAAACAATATCGCCGAAAATATCTGTAGCTGTTGGGAAAAGCGCATAACCACGACTTCCGATACCAATGGTGTAGACTTTAATACCATTGTTTATAGCAAGTTCTGCCGCGATTTCTGGCGGTGTCGCATTCGTGACATTATTCTCGCCATCGGTCATCAAAATAATGATCTTGCTTTTCGCTTTCGACTCTTTTAAATGGTTAACAGCTACAACCAATCCTTCGCCAATCGCCGTTCCGGGCTGTAATTCGGTGGGACTAAGTTCGGATATTTCGTCATTAACAACTTGATGATCGGTCGTCATCGGGACTTTTGTATAAGCTTCGCCAGAATAAGCAACCAAACCAATACGGTCATTCGGACGTTGATTAACAAAGTTTTTAGCTATCTTTTTTAAAGCTTCAAGTCGGTCAGGATCTAAGTCTTTTGCTAACATACTTAACGAAACATCTACTGTTAGCATAATATCTAAGCCTTTGGTCTCGTCGCGGTCGTCGGTTATGGTGAAAGTCCGTGGACGTGCCATTGCAATAATCAAGGCTGACAAAATCAAATATTTTGAAAATCTTAAAAATGCCATAATCAATCCTAAACCACCTGCCGGACGCATCGCTTGCGTTGTTGGAACTTTGATGCCTTTCGGTTTTTTTCGTCCAAAATCTAGAATGATTAAGGGTACAAAAACCAAAAAAAGTAACAACAGCCAAGGGCTATAAAATTCAAAATTGAAATTCATTATTCTAAAGTCGCTTGCGCAGTTAGTTCATAGTTCTTAGTTGTTCGGCTTCCACATCTTTGGTAGAGCGTTGCACCATTGTTTTAATATCATTAAAATCTTTCTCCATCATGTCGCTATTTGGGATTGTTTTAGCGAATTTTACCAAGTCGCCACGTTGGAAAATATCTTCAATAATTTTTTCGTTTTGTTCCGAAATAATATTGCTAGTTTTCATATAATCGATAAGATCATCGGTTAGCAAAACATTGGCTGGGATTTTATATTGTTTGGTCAAAAACTCTCGTGTAATGTCGATTAACTCTACATAATACATTCTGTAATTGCCATTTTGGATGTAGTTTTTCTTTTTGAGACGGTCAAGATCTTTAAGCGTTTGGTTGGTCAACACTTTCGGACTGCCTTTTACTTTTCGTCCATATTTAATATAATAAACAATCAAGAAAATAATCCCAATAACGACCAAAGCCGCAAGAATATAGAATTTGTATAGCTCCCAATAATCTTTAATGCCAAGATCAACTTGTTTGTTTTTCATAATGTCGTTGATGACATCGTCTTTTTTTGCGGTGTTGATGACTTCGATTTCGTAAGGAATCGTCTTCTGAATTTGATCACCGATTTTAATGTCTAAAGCAGGAATTTTGAAAGTTCCTTCATCAAAAATTTGAAATTTTACAACTCGAAAATACTCGTTTTGCTGTTTCGAAATACTGTCGCTAACCACTTCAAAATGAAAAGGAAGCAATTCGTTTTTAGGTGCTACGACGACTTCTTTACCTTGTAGATTATCGATTTTTAATTTGTATTCGCCAACTTCTCCCAAAGCTAAAGTCGTGTTGCTAAGATTAGAGGAAAGCGTTTGTCCAAATAAAATTTGACTTAAAAAAGCTAAAATCGTGATATATGAAAACTTGAAATATTTCAAGGCCTAAAATTCTGTTTTGAGGTTAAACTATTTTTTCTGAAAATATTGATACAAAAATTTGCTATAATCTTCGTTGGTTGTCATGTTGATCAAGCTAGCAGCGCTGTTCTCAAATGATTCCTGCAAATGTCTGAATTTTTGTTTTTGATGTTCTGCAAACTCATACCGCCAGCGAGAATTGGAAGTGTTGACCCAAACGTCTTGTCCCGTTTCCGAATCCTGCAATAACGCATAACCGACATTTGGTATTTCTTGATCTTTCTGGTCATAAATTCTTAATCCTAAAAGCTGATGTTTTTTCGAAGCAACTGACAAAACACGTTGATCGAATTCATCTTGAAAATCGGAAAACAAAAACAAAAAAGATTTCCTTTTAAAAACGCCCATCATATAATTGAGCGCACCATCCAAATCGGATTTTGAGGGTACATAATCGGCGGTCAAAATATGACTTATAATTGAAAGAACATGTTTGCGACCTTTCTTTGGAGGGACCACTTTGTAAACTTTATCTGCGAAAAGGATTAATCCAACTTTATCATTATTACCAACTGCGGAAAAAGCAAGTGAAGCCGCAACTTCAGCAACAAAGTCACGCTTTAGTCCATGTTGCGTTCCGTAATCCATGGAAGCCGAAATGTCAACCATGATTATCATTGTCAACTCCCGTTCTTCTTCCATAACCTTGATAAAAGGCTCGCGGAAACGTGCCGTTTTATTCCAGTCGATTCGGCGGATATCATCACCAAATTGGTAAGGTCTAACCTCCGAAAACGTCATCCCTTGACCTTTGAAATTGCTGTGATATTGCCCCATAAGACTGGATTCCGTTTTCTTACGCGTACGGATTTCGATTTGTTTTACCTTTTTGACAATATCTTTTATTTCCATTGTTGTTAATATAGGAATGCTTAGTAAATCTTAATTCTAAAATCTAAGATTGTAAATTGAGTTAAGGAGCTTGTATTTTGGATAATATTCTGTCAACAATTTCGTCTTGTGATACTTCTTCGGCTTCCGCTTCGAAACTTAAACCAATACGATGTCTCAACACATCTTTTGCGATAGATTTAACATCTTCAGGAATTACAAAAGCTCTTCCTTTGATGAAAGCATTGGCGCGCGAAGCGATAGCAAGGTTGATACTTGCTCTTGGCGAAGCACCGAAATTGATAAGATTTTTAAGATCTGCTAAACCATATTTTTCTGGATAACGCGTTGCAAAAACCATGTCCAAAATATACTTTTCGATTTTCTCGTCAAGGTAGATTTGGTTGATTAATTTTTTAGCTTCCACAATTTGGTCTAAAGAAACAACTGGACGAATTGTCGGAATATCTTGAGTGGAAATCATACGCATGATTTTTCGCTCGTCTTCTAATTCGGGATAATCGACTTTACACTTTAGCATAAAACGGTCGGTTTGCGCTTCTGGTAAAAGATAAGTTCCTTCTTGATCGATTGGGTTTTGTGTTGCTAAAACTAAAAAAGGTTTTGGTAATTGCATCGTCTCATCGCCGATGGTTACTTGCTTTTCTTGCATCACTTCCAAAAGTGCTGATTGTACTTTTGCTGGCGCACGGTTAATCTCATCCGCCAAAACGAAATTCGCAAAAACAGGTCCTTTTTTTATCGAAAAATCATTTTCTTTAACATTATAAATCATCGTCCCAACAACATCTGCGGGTAACAAATCTGGCGTGAATTGTATTCTCGAGAATTGTCCATGTACCGCTTCGGCAAGTGTTTTTATCGCTAAAGTTTTTGCAAGTCCTGGCACACCTTCTAGAAGGACATGGCCATTGCCAAGTAATCCGATTAATAGACGGTCTACCATATATTCTTGCCCGATAATAGCGCGATTGATTTCTTGTTTTAGTAGGTTGAAAAAGTAATTTTGTTCTTTTACTTTTTCCATTAAATTTTTAATATCTTCTGATTGGTTCAGTTCTGACATAATTCGTTTAAATTATTCGGTAAAGGTCTCATAAATCCGAGCATTAGTCAACATAAGAAATGCCAATTATGAGTTAAATATTTGTTAAAAATATTTATTGCAAAAATCTTCGAGATTCTTGTAAAGATTTATGTTATAAAAGAATATTAAAAAAAAAGTGTTTTAAATGTTAAAATACAGGTCTAAATCCTTTGTTTTTAGATGCTTCTCATTTGTCACATTCGTATAATTGAAGTAATTTTGAAATTTAAAAAATTGACTTAAAATGAATTATCATTTTTCGGCGCATCGTCAGGTTAGAAAAAACCTTTTAGAAATATTACAAGACACGCCAAAGGAAGATTTATTATTGATCCCCGATGGTTTTAACAATAATATCTATTGGAATATTGCGCATTGCGTGGCAACACAGCAACTACTTCATTATTATTTGAGTGGTAATGCTTTCCGTATTGATAAATATTGGGTAGAGCAATATAAAAAGGGGACTTTTGCAAAGATGGATGTGGAAAACACAGAAATGGAAGATTTATCATTTCTTTTAATTGAAACTTCAAAAGTTTTGATGAAAGATTATGACGCTGAATTTTTCACAGATTACACCCCATATTCAACAAGTTTTGGTATTGATCTAAAAACAATTCAAGATGCGATTATATTTAACAACATGCACGAAAGTTTGCATTACGGTTATATTTTGGCGCAAAAACGTGCAGTTCTTGGTGAAAGATTAAGCTAAAACTATGAGGCCGATTCTTTACATTTTTACAATAGTTTTTATGATGCTGAGTAGTCAGTCATGGACGATTGTGAGTAAAAAAGAGAAGACGCCAGAACGTTTCAAATATTATCAAGCAGTTGGTAAAAAGAACGAAACGCTAGAAGTAATCTATTTAACTTGGCCGGATAAAAAACTTCCGAATTTTGTTAGATTGGAGGATTTTAAAAAGTATGTTGATAAAAATGAGTTGATAGAACATTGCTTTTACGTAGACTCCAAAAAGAAACTAGGGCCAGATTTTTCGGAAGACGTTCGAGACAAATTTGTGAAGAAAACTCCTGTTAAACTTAAAGGGAAATTCTTTGTAACAAAACAGTTCGATGACAACTTTCCGACGAGAGATTTTGAAGAATTACGCCGAGTGAAAGAACTCGGATTCAATACAGAAAATGACGAATACAAAGTGTTTGTTATTGATTAAAAAACTATTTATTATTAAATGAAAGACGATTTTATATTTGGGCTAAGGCCAGTGATAGAAGCCATCGAAGCGGGCAAAACGATTGATAAAGTTTTTGTACAAAATGCTTTGCAAGGTCCAATTTATGCAGAACTAAAAATCTTATTAGCGAAGCATAAAATTCGTCCTAATTATGTCCCAATAGAGAAGCTGAACCGTTTTACTAGAAAAAACCACCAAGGTGTTGTAGCTTTTATTTCGGATGTTCCTTTTCATAGTATCGAAGATGTTTTACCTCAAATTTTTGAAGAGGGAAGAGTACCATTTATTTTGATTTTGGACAGATTAACTGACGTTAGAAATTTTGGCGCCATCTGTAGAACAGCAGAATGTGTGGGCGTTGATGCGGTTGTAATCCCTGAGAAAGGTGCAGCTCCAATTAACTCTGATGCTATCAAAACTTCGGCTGGTGCGATCTATAATATTAAAATTTGTAAAGAAAAAAATCTGGCGCATACCGTTGATTATCTGCAACAAAGCGGTGTAGCAGTATTTGCAGCAACAGAAAAGGCTCAGAAATTGCTCTATGATGTGGACTTTACAGAACCTTGCGCAATTGTAATGGGTAACGAAGAAACAGGAATTTCGAAAGAAGTTCTGCATCATAGCGATGAAAAAATAAAACTTCCTATCGAAGGTAAAACACAGTCGCTTAATGTTTCAGTGGCTTGTGGTGCGATGTTGTACGAAGCGATGAGACAGAAATTAACAAAAACATTATAAACACGAACTTTATTTAGTTCAAAAAATAAATTGATGAAAAAGATATTAGGAATAGCTTTGTTTACAGTTGCACTAGTAGCTTGTAAAAAAGAAAATACTAAAACAATTACTAAAGTTAATCCAGAAACAGGAAAAACTGAAACTGTAACGGTGGAAGTGCCCGCAGAGGAGGAAATCAAAGCAGCAATTGTCGATAGTGCTGGGATTTTTAAACAAAAATTCTATTTAGAAACAGGAAAAACTTATCCGTTAATAGCATACCAAAGAGACATCCAAAATGTGTCAACACCAGATGGTAAAGCAGTTTCTGGTACATCAGAATCTACAGACGAGATGACAATTACGGTTAACGATTTTAAAGATAATGTTTATGATCTTTCGGTTAATCTTGTTGCTAAAAGAAATAGTACAAGTGCTAACGGAAAAACGGTTGTGTCGGATACTAAAGCTGCTGCCCCAAAAGAGGAGCAACTAAAAGGGATGTACACGATTAACAAAGCGATTACAGGGAATAAACTGGCAATGAAAATGGATGTTAACGGAAAAATAATTTCGGTGACAGGTTTTGATCCAATTTATACTAAAATTTCGACAGCTTTGTCTGGTCTCGTTAAAGATGCAAAACAACGTACTGAGATTGTTGGCAATTTCAAAAAAGGATTTAACGAAGCAACTATTAAAGAACAATTTGAGAAGAATCTTAAAATAATCCCATCAAAAGGTGTCAAAATAGGAGAGAAGTGGACGGCTTCGGAAGATATTATCCCAGGTGGTGATTTGAAACTAACATCAACTTACGCTTTAACAAAAGTTGAAGGCGGTAAGGCGGAGATTTCGGTTAATGGAAGTATCCCAACAAAATCGGACAAACAGTCTAAAGAAGGTATTACACATACGATGTCTTTGGGCGGTTCGCAAACAGGAAAAATTATTTTTGATAGTAATACGGGTTGGATTTTGCATCAGAATATCAGCATTAAAACCAATCAAAAGGAATCGATCTCTGACGGTAAGAAAAGTCAAAGCATGTCGCAGGCTTCTACATCGTCAATTATCATTAATCCTTCATATAAGTAAGTTTGACCAAGCTTAGGCTTGGTCTTTTTTAGTAAAGTTAAATATGTATTTTTTAATATTATGAAGTTTGTAATAGAATTGGTTTTAGGAACCATTATATTTTTCTTTGTATGGAATATTTTAAAAAGGATTTTTTTTAATTCGTTTTACAAAAATTTTCCAACGCTCAATCCTCGTAATCAACAGCAAAGTCAGCAGTCGAATCGCGAAGAGAAAAAGCTAAAAGAAAAAGTAAACTGGGACGCCGAAACCGTAGATTTTGAAGAAGTAAAAGAAGAAAAGAAATAAAAACAACGACCAATTTCAAATTATATATGAAAAATAAGAATTTGATTTTTGCGGCGGTTAGTCTCGTCATTTTTGTGCTAATTGCTGTATTGTACGCCAACCCAATAATGTCAGGCAAGGAGATGATTCAGCCTGATATTGTGCATTATAAAGGAGGTGCTAAAGAATTATTGGACTATCGCGCTGAGCATGGACAAGAAACCTATTGGAGTGATGCGATGTTTGGGGGGATGCCAACTTATCAAACCGGAGCGCAGTTCCGTGGAGACGTCATCAAAAAGTTAGACGATGTTTTTATGTTTTTGCCAAAGCCAGCCAACTATATATTTTTGCTGTTTGCAGGCTTTTTCTTTCTAGGAATTGTGGCAACACGCAACTGGAAGTATGCACTTTTGGGAGCAACGTTCTTCGGATTGTCAACCTATTTTTATATTATTATTGCGGCTGGGCATAACGGTAAAGTCCACACCATCGCTTATTTCGCACCTCTTTTGGCAGGAATATTATTAGTCTATGTTCGCAAAAAATATTTGCTAGGCTTTATTGTGACGTCCATTTTTATGGGCTTACAAGTCAGTGCGAATCACCCACAAATGACCTATTATTTATTCTTGGCTTTAGGATTTTTGTTCCTTTCGGAATTGGTGAGAGCGTACCAACATAAAATTACGTGGAAGCATTTTGGGATTTCTTCCGGAGTTTTAGCTTTGGCGTTTGTGTTAGGTGTTGGGATGAATTCTCAACGTATCATGGCGAATGCTGAATACGTAAAAGAAACTGTTAGAGGAAAACAAATCTTAGATTCTGACAGACATACTTCTGGAAAATCTGGAATGGATCGCGAAAGCATCACAGCTTGGAGTTATGGTAAATTAGAAACCTTGAACTTATTTATCCCAAGACTAATGGGAGGTGCAAGTCAAGAAGAAGGCTCTGACAAGGTGATGGCTTACATCCAAGAATGGTATCAATCTAACGTGACAAGCGAAGCACAACATAATCAATTTATGAAAGGTTTTGTAAGTCCAACTTATTGGGGCGACCAACCAGGAACTTCTGGTCCCGCATATCAAGGGGCAGTTGTCTGTTTCTTAGCATTACTAGGTTTTTTCTTCGCTTGGAAAAAGTATAGATATTGGATTTTTGGCGCTTCCGTTTTAACAATTCTATTAGCTTGGGGAAGTAATTTTGGATTCTTGACAGATTTATTTATCGATTATGTTCCGATGTATAATAAATTCCGTGCACCGTCTTCGATATTAGTCGTTGTCGAATTATTGTTTCCGTTAATTGCAATTGTTGGTTTGTATCGATTCTTCACCGATGAAAAACTAACTGACGAATACAAACAAAAAGTCTTAATGTATACGACTGGAGGCGTTTTGGGCGTAACTTTAATTTTGTTATTTGCAGGTAAGGCAATTTTAGGATTTCATACCGATAATGAAAAAGTATATTTACAACCAGATTTATTAAGTTATTTGGTTGACGAACGTTTCAAAATGTTCCAAACGGATGCGCTTAAAGCCATGCTTTATGTTGCTATAACAGCTGGAGCAATGTATTTAAGTTTCAAAAAGAAATTGGCGGTTAATGTCACTTTAATTATTATTGGTTTAGTAAGTTTCTTCGACTTGTGGACGGTTAACAAACGTTATCTGAATGACGGAAACTTCGCTGATAAGACATTTGCTCAAAATCCTTTCCAAACCGAAAATTCGGAATATCTAATGGATAAAGCTGGGGATAATCCTTACATCCAAGGACTTCTTCAACAAGATAAAGTCAATAAAGTTTTAGAAACAATTGCAGCAAAAGATCAATCACATTTCAGAATTTTTAATACAACTTTAGGGACGTTTAGCGAAACCAATACATCGTATTTCAAATCTTCTGTTGGCGGTTATCACGCGGTTAAATTAAGACGCTACGATGATTTGATCAATGCTTATTTTTATCAAACAGATAGCATCAGAATGCCGCGCGTTCTTAATATGCTGAATGCAAAATACTTTGTTGGTGGTGACCAAAATCAACCAATCAGTTATCCAAATCCAGATGCGAATGGTAACGCTTGGTTTGTGTCGGACATCAAAGTTGCGAATTCTCCAAACGAAGAATTAAAATCGATTGGCGATATCGATACCAAAAAGATTGCAATCATCGGAAAAGAAGATCAGTCTTATCTTAGCGGGAAAAATTTACAAGCAGATTCTACGGCTTTTATCCAGTTAAAAACTTATGAAGCCAACGCTTTAGAGTTTGAAGCTCAGACCAAAACACCTCAGTTGGCGGTTTTCTCAGAAGTCTATTATCCGCATGGTTGGAAGGTGATGATCGACGGGACCGAGGTCCCATACATCAAAGCTAATTACCTTCTGAGAGCGGTTTATGTTCCCGCGGGCAAGCACCAAATCAGCATGAAATTCGAGCCAGAAGTCATCGAAAAAGGCAAAATGTTCTCGTATGCGAGTGTTGGCATTTTTGCGATTCTGAGTTTGTTAGGTATTGGATGGTTTTATAAGAACAAAAAATCTCAAAATGTAGTTGAGTAATCAACTATAAAAACATAAAATAAGGAGCTGTTTCTTCGGAAGCAGCTTTTTTATTTGGGCACCATTTCCGGCTGTCACTAGTCGCTGCGCTGCGCCACCACATTTGCCCGCGCCTGCGGCGCGAGCTCCAACATGCCGTTCCATCCGGGGCGCGATTTGTGACCATTATTTTGTATTTTTAAATGTTATTTAATCTTTGACTATATCTTTTGGGATAGTAATTTTTATTTCCAAATTTGGATTATCTTTTATTTTATCAACAAGTTCTAAAAACTCTGAATAAACTTCAATTGTTCTTTTTTCCTCAGCAAATTTTAGTAATTCTAAAAACTCTATCGTTATCATAAAATATGATTGTTATTTCTGAAATACAAAAAATATCTTTTAAAAGCAATATTTGTTTAGTATTATGTTTTTTGAATTATTACTGGAAAACTAAGGTCTTATGTAATTTAATCATAGAAAAAATCCTTTCGATCGATAGGATTTTTTGTTTTGTAATTATTTTTGGGGGTTAGTAGTCGCGGCCGGGATAGTAAGGGCGCGACCGCAGGGAGTGGTCTGAAGAAAAGCATGGCAAAAGCTTTGGCTTCTGAAGACGAAACCCCTGAATAGCCCGAGATGCCGCCCAAATAAAAAAGCTAAGTCTTACGACCTAGCTTTTAATGTATATTTTGATAAAACTATCTTGCGATGTTAACCGCTCTCGTTTCTCGAATCACCGTAACTCTCACTTGACCTGGATAAGTCAATTCGTTTTGGATTTTCTCCGAGATATCGTAAGATAATTGATGCGCCACTTCGTCATTGACTTTTGCACTTTCCACCATCACACGAAGCTCTCTACCAGCTTGGATCGCATAAGCGCTAGACACACCGTCAAAGCTAAGTGCTGCAGCTTCTAGATCTTTCAGTCTTTGGATATAAGATTCTAAAACTTGGCGTCTTGCACCAGGTCTTGCTCCAGAAATAGCATCCGCAACTTGGATAATCGGCGATAGAAGAGATGTCATTTCGATCTCGTCGTGGTGCGCTCCGATGGCGTTGATAACCTCTGCGTTTTCACCAAATTTTTCTGCCCATTGCATACCCAATAATGCGTGAGGAAGTTCTGATTCTTGCTCAGGAACTTTTCCGATATCGTGTAATAGACCAGCTCTTTTGGCTAGTTTGACATTAAGACCAAGTTCGGCAGCCATTGTTGCTGCAATGTTTGCAACCTCACGAGAGTGTTGAAGCAAGTTCTGTCCGTAAGAAGAACGGAACTTCATACGTCCAACGATTTTTACCAACTCTGGGTGAAGCCCGTGGATACCAAGATCGATGATGGTTCTTTTACCAACTTCGATGATCTCTTCTTCGATTTGTTTTTGCGTTTTTTGTACCACTTCTTCGATACGAGCAGGGTGGATTCTGCCGTCAGTTACCAATCTGTGAAGTGAAAGTCTTGCAACTTCTCTTCTTACAGGATCGAAACATGATAATAGAATCGCTTCTGGCGTGTCATCAACGATAATCTCAACACCTGTCGCAGCTTCTAGCGCACGGATGTTACGACCTTCGCGTCCGATGATTCTACCTTTAATTTCGTCCGATTCGATGTTGAATACAGAAACTGAATTTTCGATAGCTTGCTCGGTTCCGATTCTTTGGATCGTCTGGATAACGATTTTCTTAGCTTCAGTTTTGGCATTAAGCTGCGCTTCTTCCATAATGTTTTGGACGTAAGCTTGTGCTCTTGTTTTAGCCTCAGCACGCATGGCTTCTACCAATTCTTCTTTAGCTTCTTCTGCTGTATAGTTAGATATTTTTTCTAACATTTCAACTTTTTGAGCTGTTGCAGCGTCTAACTCTTGTTGTTTACGTTCTACGATTTCTTGCTTTTTCGAGTAGTCAGCAAGTTGTTTTTCAAGGTCTTTTTCTTGACGACCAACTTTGCTAAGTTCTTCGTTTAGTTTGTGTTCTTTATCCTTGATTCTTTTCTCAATCTCTTGCATTTTCTTTTCGCGAGATTGGATGTTAGAGTCGTGCTCCGATTTTAGTTCCAAGAATTTTTCTTTGGCTTGTAGGTGTTTTTCTTTTTTAATAGTTTCAGCCTGTGTGTTAGCTTTTTCTATGATAGTTTCGGCACTTTTTTTGGCATCTTCTAGGATGAATTTTCCTTTAGAATTTAGTGAGCTTTTAGAATACATAATTCCTAAAACCGCACCTATGACCAAAGCAACTATACCGATAGTAATGTAGGTTGCAATCATAATTTATAGTGAGTTATTTAATTTATTTTTAAATTTTTAAACATAAAAAAACCTACAACAATCCATTATTAAGAGTAAACTCCTAATCAACACGATTTGAACTGTTTTTCATTATCTGTAATCTGCGACAAGGCAGCGCGCCATCTAATGAACATTCGTTCGGCAATTGTTTAGCGTTGAGTTTACCTGCTGTGTTAGAATTATTGTAGGCAGCTTGTATATTTGGAAGATTTTAGTCCTCCAATTCTTCCAATAACTGGTTGATTTTTGTCAAACGGTCATTGGTATTTGTTAAATTCTTTTCATTATTGTTTAAGTGCACTTCGGCGTTGGTTCCTAATTTTAATGCGCACATGGCTAAAGCATCTTGCTTGTCGCGCACATCAAAATTCGCCTCAAATTCCTTAATCATCGTTTCAATTTGTTTCCCGACTTTACGTAGGGTTTCTTCTTCGGCAGCGGGGACGTTAAGAGGATAGACTCTTCCAGCTATGTTGATGGTAATTCTTCTAATATCCATATCTTATAATCCACTGTTTCGTAACTCTGCAATACAAAAATCTACCTCTTTTATCAATTTATTTAGGTGATTTTTCATCAATTTATTATGATCTGCATTTCCGCTTATAGCTGAATAAAGTTTTAAATCTTTTTGCTCTTCTTCTAAAACTCGATTTCTTTTTTTCTCTTCATCAAATTCCTCCTGCAATTGCTTATAGTCCTTAGAAAGCTCAACATATTTGTTTAATAAACTGATATGTGTCTTGTGCAACTTAGCGATTTTCTTTTCTAATTGCACGAAATTATTTTCTAATTCTGATAGCATCGAGTTTGATAAATTCTAACTATTACAAAAGTATAAAAAAACTTAACAAAAAGAAAGATTTTTAGCTTTTATTTAATGTTTTTAATAAGAGTTTTAATTGCTTGTTAATTAATTATTTAGTGTTGTAATTTCTTTAAAAACCTAAAACTTTCACCAATTGACGAAAGTTTTACATTGTTAAAATGGATATCCAAATGCAAAATTGAGAGTTGGTCGGAGAAGCTTATTTTTCATCATCACCCAACGCTCGCCAACCGGTTGGTTGGGATCGTACATTTTGTAAGCCAAATCTAATCTGAACTTAATGTAAGCAACGTTTAATCTAAGTCCAAATCCGCTACCAACACCCATTTGACTTATGAATTTACTGAACTTAAACTGATCTCCAAATCCATTATCTTTTAATCCCCAGATGTTACCAGCATCTGTAAAAAGTGCGGCTTCGAACATCTTATTAATCGGTAATCGGTATTCGATGCTTGTCGTCAATTTAACATTGTCCATCGCATAAGATCTTACGCGTTCGTCAAGTTGCGAATCTGCTGGGCCAAGACCTCCAAAAGCGACCCATGCTCTAATGTCATTGGATCCACCATTGAAATAGGAACGGATAAATGGCATGTTGTTAGAGTTGCCATATGGGAAGCCAATCCCAATAAATTGTCGAATGGCTAACGTGTGAGGTTGCGCTTTATCTTGGAAAAATGTGAAGTATTTTCTAAAATCAAAATCAAATTTTACAAACTGAGAATATGGGATTTTAAAAATTGTTTTAGTATCATTTCCGATGACGCCATCTTGCGTTGTTGTTTTAGTAAAAAGTCCAAGTACATTACCTGCAACTTCAAATTTTCCATTAAAATAGAATGGATTTTTGTAAGCTTTTTGACCAATTTCGTTATACATGAAGTTGTAAATAAGCGAAGAGATGACAGCGTCTTGCGTCTGTCTGTCTTTGTTGGCAAGCGATTGTCGATAAGAGTTAAATGTGTCAGTCTGCGTTTGGTCTAATCCATTTTGGAACATATTATCACGAATAATAATTCTAGAAACATCATCAATACCAATTTGACCATTGTTGTATTGTGTTGCGATATTAGGATGTTCCACAAAATACCAATCGAAAACTTGTTGCCTAATATCGTTGTCTGCTAAGAATAGTTGGTAGTAGTTTTCTTTGTTTTGCGTAAAACTGAATTGGGTATTAAATAAAGTCAACTTATGCGAAACAACATCATTAACATTGGCATAATAGCTAAGACCAGTATTAAAATTGATACGTCCTAATCCAATATTATTTTGGATTGCTGCGCCTAAAAATATACTTGATGTTGGTGAGTATCTTTTTGGGATTACTTTCCAATAACGTTTGAAAGGCACCCACAATCGAGGAATTTGCAACGACGCTTGTGTTGACAATTCGTAAGCATTAAATAATGCCTTATCTTTTTTCGGATCTTTTGTTGTACCAATAATACCGGAAAAACTAATGTTTAAGTTTTCTGCACCTTTAAAAACATTACGAGAGGTTAATTCTAAAGATGGAGAAAAACCAAAGTTTAAAATTTCAGAATAGTGTAAATCCATTCCGACTTTAAAATCATATTTTGGCATCGGCTTTAGAATATATCGAACATCAATTAAGCTATCGTTTTGCTTATTTGTGCCTTCATTACGTAGACCATCAATGGCTTGTAGAATCGTAAAGTTATTCATAGCCATTAGGTTACGTTTGGTTACATCAAAATCACGTTGCTGATAATTATCGCCAGGTTTGTATATGATTGGAAGCCAAAGCGATTGGAGTTTGTAAGATGTCGTGTCAGCTCTATAAATATTGATGCCACGCAAGCTGTCTTTATGAATACTTTTTTCTTCGTATTCTTTAATGTTGTCGACAACAGCAATGTCTATGTTGCCAATTTTAGGTTTAATAAATCCACCATCCAACGTGTCTTTGTGGATATCCATTGTCACAGGCACATCTTTGCGACTAGAAAGTGTATCAGCTGTAAAATAAATTTGTTCTCCAGACGCATTGAATTTATAATAACCTTCGTCCTTCATCAATTGCGTGATGCGTTTTACTTCATCTTCAAGAACGGTTTGATCGAGAATATTTCCTTTTTTAATAAGACTTTTTTTAATGTCTCTTTCGTAAATGTTTCTAACGCCCGAATCGGTGATATTGTAATAATAATCTTTAATAAAAGTCGGATCTCTGTGGATGATGTTATATTTAACCTCCGCTTTTTTAGCAGCCGAATCTCTTTTTACAGAGTGTGTAACTTCAGAATCCCAATAACCTTTGTAGACTAAGAAGTTTTGGATATTCTCAACACTAGCTTTAGTTTTACCATCGCTATAGATAACTGGTTTTTCGCCAACTGTGTGCCAAAATCTGTTCCAAAATAGATTTCTGCCAACATACTCTGGATGATTATATTTTATGAAAAGAGAATCACGAAGTTTTTGATTTCTCATTTCATTAGGATAAGTCATATACTCGTTAAGAATACTGTCGTATTTAGGATTGGCCGCATTGTAGGCAAGAAGACCTAAAGGAAACAAGAAAAAAGTTTTCTTATTAGGTTTTTGTGCTGCAAAAGTTGGAATTTTATCACTTAGGATTTTCCCATCTTGGTATTTGAATTCATTTTTGGTCAACAAGTATTCGCCGTCTGGGACCTTCTTTGTTGTGCTACATGCATACAGCAATAACAACATCAGACTTGCTGATAAACAAAATATATAATACTTTTGGGAATATTTTCGAAAATGCTTACTTCTCATAAAATAAAAATAATACAATCTCTCGACAAAAAGAAATTTAGACAAAAATACAATTTGTTTTTGGTTGAGAGTAACAAGATTATTAAAGAACTTGCGAATTCTCGTGTTAAAATTTTAGAAATTTATTCTACAAAGCCTGAAGAATTGAAAAGTTTATTCAAAAATGTCGATATTTTTGAAATTAATGAAAGAGAACTTAGGAGGATAAGTTTTTTACAAAACCCTAAAGACTCCATAGCGGTCTGCTTACTAGAAACTGCAAAAATCGACGATTCTAAAGACCGACAAATAATATTAGATGGTGTCCAAGATCCTGGAAATTTGGGCACAATTATCCGATTGGCGGATTGGTTTGGTATCGAACAAATCGTTTGTAGTCAAGATACTGTGGATCTTCATAACCCGAAAGTTTTGATGTCAACCATGGGTTCTTTCACTAGAGTTAACGTGTGTTATGTGGAGTTGGAAGATTATCTTAAAACCTATCAATATCCAATTATCGGGACCGATATGCAGGGTGAAAGTATCTATAAAAAAAAATTCCCATCAAAATTTAGTTTGGTACTAGGTAATGAAGGGAATGGTATGCGTCCTAATGTTGAACAATTACTGACTGATATTGTCACCATCCCAAGATTCGGCAAGCAACAATCTACCGAAAGTCTTAATGTATCGATGGCGACAGGAATTATTCTCGGTCAAATATTTTCGCAGCAAGTTTAAATTTAATTTAAAACTAAATCAATTTTTCAAGGCTAGAAGTGGTTTTGTGACGTTGATAATCTTCTAGTTTCTCTCTAATAAATTTAAGAGCGAAAGGCGCAACGTAGACCAAAGCTAGACCAATTATTTTTTTATTCCAGTTAGAGTTATTAAGATTTTTGCGGGCATAATTACCAACTAGAGTTACAGCTCCTAGACGAACTGCAGTTTCCAAAAGTCCAGAATCTACGGTATTGTTGGCTAATCCTACTAAACTTTTTGGGGAAGTTGTTTCTCGAATACCTTCCGATACTTCGCGCATAATGTTTTTGGTATTGAGGCTAAGCGTTTGGTTGCCTTCATCATCTTCGGACTCCTTCAGATATTTATCTGTAATGCCGTTAGTCAGCACGCTCAAACTTTCTTTTTTGTTTTTAAAAGTTAAAAGCTCTTCCATGTTTTTGATATCATCTCTTAGAAGTGCCTTTTTTCTTCTCAACTCATCTAGATTATTGTATTGGTGTGACATAATTAACGGTTTAAAAAGTTAAGTACATTATTAGCAACGCTTTTTATGATTTTTTTTCTCATAATAAGCACGATAATCATAATAAAAAGATAGAATCCTGCAACGATTAAAAATCCGTACGAAAAATTATCTAATGCTTGCCCAATAAGGAATGCAATTCCAAAATTAAATAAAATAATAAAGAACGCAAATACAATAACCATCGTCATAATAAAGGTGATAATACCTGTTGACAAGGACGATTTTTCTACCAACTCAAGCCTTGCAAGGTCGATTCTTTTATTAATATATTCCTTAAGTAGATCTATCATAATAGATGTTTTAGTAAAGTTACAAAAATTTACAAAAAAAAAGAACTTAGTGGACTAAGTTCCTTTATAATTCACTCTAGATTGGGGGATTATTTCATTCCGTCTAGTTCTGTCTCTACATCTTTAACAACGTCAGTTGCTTTAGATACCATTTGATCCTTATACTTATCGTAACCTTCTTTAACCGAAGATGCGATGTTGTTAGCAGTATCTTTAACTTGAGAAGAGATTGCGTTGTATTTGTCTTTCACTTGGTCAGAAACGTTTTCGTATTGCTCTTTAACTTTTTCTGAAGTTTTGTGATATTGTTCGTTAGCTTGGTCTTTGATTTCCTCAGCTTTCTTTTTAATTTTCTTTCTTGTTTCTTTTCCTTCTTCAGGAGCGTAAAGAAGTCCCATTACTACACCAACTGCTGCACCTGCTAATAGGCCTGCTAAAATTCCTGCTGAATTATTTTTTCTAGACATAATGTGTGATTTTTTTGATTAATGTTTAACTTGATTAATTATGTTTTTATGAGTTACAACAAATGTACCAAAGAAATTTAAGATTGTATAAACTTTGTTAAATTATTATTACTTTATATATGAAAGCATTAATTCGATAGTTTGTTCTTTCGTCAAATCAGAATTATCTATCAATATGGCATCGTCTGCCTGACGAAGTGGCGCGATTTCTCTTTCAGAATCTATTTTGTCACGTTCGATAAGATTTTGTTTCACTTCTTCGATGCTGATGTTTTCTCCAAAACTAAGAAGTTCTAGATGTCTTCTTTTTGCACGTTCATCAGTGCTTGCGGTTAAGAAAAACTTGAAATCCGCATCTGGTAAAACCACTGTGCCAATGTCGCGACCATCCATAATAACACCTCCAGTTTTAGCAATATTTCTTTGAGTATTAAGTAAGAAAGCTCTCACCTCAGGAAGTTTTGCAACTTGACTAACGTTGGCAGATACTTGTGGTTGACGTATTTCTTTATCGATATTGGTGCCGTTTAAGAATAATTGTAATTCTTCATTCTTTTTTTCAAAAACTAAATTGATGTTCGGAAGATCATCTATTAATTGTTGAAGATTGATACTGTCATCTGCATTTTGACAATGGCTAAGTCCATAATAAGTAATACCACGATAAAGCGCGCCAGTATCCATGTGGATAAGACCAAGGCGTTTTGCAATAACTTTGGAGATAGAACTTTTTCCAGTCGAAGAATAGCCATCGATGGCGATTACCCAATTTTTTTTCATTTCTGAATTTCTGATACAAATTTAGAAATTTTAAAAAGGAAAAAAACTATTGCGGATTAAAGAAATTTGGTTTTGAGAATTTGTTCAAAAAATTAACGACGATTTCCACTTATTTCGATAAGATCAACACTTAGCCCAAACATATTGACATTGGATGAATTATGATATCTCGCATGCGAATAATCGAAATTGAAATATGAAATTTTAATTCCAAATCCTGCCGAAAGTCCTGAAAAATTTCTTTGATCGAGAATGGCCATTTCGTTACCACGTTTAACATTATAACCAAATCTTATATTAAATGCTTGTTGCGGAAACAATTCGACACCAAGAGATAAATGATCTAATACTTTTCTTCCAAAATTGACAGGTTGTCCATTAACATTGAAATCTTGCGAAATGTTAAACTTTTGTAAATCGTGCAATGTCACAGTAATAGCAGCCGGAAATTGATCCAAAATTTTGGTGTAACCCAAATCTATTCTAAAAGGTAAATCTTCTCGAACACCATTAAAAGGTTTGAATTGATAACCAAAATTACGAGCAACTAAAGTCAAAGTCTCATTAGAGCGAGGATTGTGATAGGTAACACCTGCGTTTGCAGAAAGTGCCATCGAGCTGTAGGTGTCAATTTTTGAAGTTACAAAATTAACATTGGCACCTATGGTCCATTCGTCTTCGAATTGATAAGCATAGCCAGCTCCAACTGAGGCATCCATCGCAGAAAAATCTCCAAGAATGTTGGCTGCTTCGTCTGTACGAGGCATTTTTCCGTAATCCATATAGCGCGCATTAATAGAAATAAGATGGCCTTGTTCCAAATCTTTAACATAGCTAATAGTTCCTATTTTGGAATCTGCAAGATATGAAGCGTAGTTTACAGACACCATATCATCCATTTCCAAATTCATTAAAGACGGATTGGCCGCGGTCATGTTAACATCGTAATCTCTTATGGATACAGCATCGCCACCCAAAGCAGATTGTCGGGCAGATACAGGAATATTTAGAAAAGGATATACATTGGTACCTAACTGTGCATACACCAAACTACTGCATATCGCTAAAGATAAAATAGAAATCTTCTTCAAAATCACTTCTCTTATTTGCAAAAATAGATTTTTTTAAAATTTAACAAAATATTTAGACGTTAAACTTATTTCTTCATAACGTAATTCTGTTGCATTCCTTATATTTGCAGCAGTAAAAATTTAAAAAAAATGAAAGCTTGTAATCAGCGTATTATTTTTTAATTAAAAATTCATAAAAAAGAAAAGATGAAATATAAAAGAATCCTTTTAAAACTAAGTGGAGAAGCCTTGATGGGAGAACGTCAATACGGTATTGATAACAATCGTCTTAAGGAATATGCGGATGAAATTAAAAAAGTTGTAGACAAAGGTTGCGAAGTTGCAATTGTTATAGGAGGAGGAAATATTTTCAGAGGATTGGCTGGTGCTGCAAAAGGTATGGATCGCGTACAAGGCGATTACATGGGGATGTTGGCAACGGTTATCAACGGTATGGCTTTGCAAGGCGCTTTGGAAGATGCTGGTATCAAAACTAGACTTCAGTCAGCGATTGAAATGGATAAAGTTGCAGAACCTTTTATTAAAAGAAGAGCAGTTCGTCATCTTGAAAAAGGTAGAGTTGTTATTTTTGGAGCAGGTACTGGTAATCCTTATTTTACGACAGATACAGCGGCGACGCTTCGTGCTATCGAAATCGATGCTGATGTTATCTTGAAAGGGACAAGAGTTGATGGTATCTACGATAGCGATCCTGAAAAAAATGCTGATGCTGTTAAATTTAATAGTCTTTCTTTCGAGGAAGTTTTCGAGAAAAATCTAAAAGTAATGGACATGACAGCTTTTACTTTGAGTCATGAGAACAAATTGCCAATTATCGTTTTTGATATGAACAAACAAGGTAATCTTGCACGTCTTGTAGATGGCGAAATGATCGGTACATTGGTTAACTAATAATAAATCAAAAAACTTGGAGTTTTTGTATTAAAACAATTATTATTGCAGGATTTCAAATTTTAAAACAGAATTGTTAATTATTAAACTTTAAATAAATAATGGAAGAATTAGAACTCATCACAGCATCAGTAAAGGAAGAGATGGATGCTGCGCTTAAGCATTTGGATCATGCTTTTCAAAAAATCAGAGCGGGTAGAGCGTCAACAAGTATGGTACAAGATGTTATGGTAGAATATTATGGTTCTATGACACCTATTAACCAAGTTGCTAACGTATCTGTGCCAGATGCGATGACTATTTCTATTCAACCTTGGGATAGAGGAGCAGTTAGTGCTATCGAAAAAGCAATTATCAACTCTAACTTAGGATTTGCACCTTCTAATAATGGTGATGTTATCATTCTTAACGTTCCACCTTTAACAGAAGAGCGTCGTAGAGATTTAGCAAAACAAGCCAAAGGCGAAGCAGAGCAAAGTAAAATTGTTGTTAGAAACGCTCGTCAAGAAGGTATGAAGGATCTTAAAAAGTTGGATGGCGTTTCTGAAGACTTGATAAAAGGTGCTGAAAAAGACATTCAAGATCTTACAGATCAATATATTAAAAAAGTAGATGACGCTTTCAAAATTAAAGAAGCAGAGATTCTAAAAGTTTAAAAAAAAAAGATTTAGAAATTTTCTAAATCTTTTTTTTGTACTAAAAACGAAGTTTTTTTAAACTTTTTTCAAAAAGATTTTAAAGATTTAAATTATTTACATATTCTCAATTTTATTTATGAATTTTTTTGAAATTCACAATCTGTTTTTTTGTCCAAGATGATGTAATTATTTACTATTTATTAAATATTAATATTATATTTGCTGGAATTTAATTTCCCTTAAAAATGAGAGATAAATTCCTTACATGGGGACTGGTATTAGTCCTTGCAACGACAGTTATTGCTGTTCTTATCAAAGCCCATTATTGGATTCCAATTACGTTGGCTGCTATTTACATCTTAGGTATTTTCAACGCCACGCAGACCAAACATGCTATTTTGAGAAACTTCCCTGTATTAGGACTTTTCCGTTATATGCTGGAAGGGATTTCTCCCGAAATTCAACAGTATTTCATTGAGAGAGAAACCGATGGTAAACCTTTCCCAAGAAATCAAAGATCGGCAGCTTATCGTCGTGCAAAAAATATTAGCGACACGGTAGCTTTTGGTACTCAACTAGAAATCAACAATAGAAAATACGAAGGTATTAAGCATTCTATTTATGCTAAATCACCTTCGCACGAATTGCCAAGAACGACAATTGGTGGACCAGATTGTTTGCAACCATACAGTGCGTCTTTATTTAATATTTCTGCAATGTCATTTGGTGCTTTGTCTGACAGAGCGCATATCTCGCTTAACAGAGGTGCAAAAAAAGGACAATTCTATCATAACACTGGTGAAGGAGGAATTTCTCCATATCATATGGAAGGTGGAGATTTGTGTTGGCAAATTGGTACAGGATATTTTGGATGTCGTGATGATGAAGGGAAATTTAACCCTGAATTGTTTACGAAGTATGCTACAATCGATAATGTAAAAATGATTGAGATTAAACTTTCTCAAGGTGCTAAGCCAGGTCATGGTGGGGTACTTCCAGGTGTTAAAAATACACCGGAGATTGCAGCGATCCGTCACGTAAAGCCAGGTATCACAGTATTGTCGCCTCCAGGGCATAATGCATTCTCGAATGCTGCGGGATTATTACAATTCGTAAAACAACTTAGAGATTTGTCAGGTGGTAAGCCAGTAGGCTTCAAACTTTGTATTGGTGATACTAAAGAATTTGAAGAAATCTGTGCACAAATGAATGTTCTTAAAATCTACCCAGATTTTATTACTGTTGATGGTGCTGAAGGTGGTACAGGTGCTGCGCCGCCTGAGTTTTCGGATGGTGTTGGTATGCCGTTAGAACCAGCTTTAATTTTTGTAAACTCAACGCTGAAAAACTTTAATGTTAGAGATAAAGTTAAAATTATCGCTTCAGGAAAAGTGTTGACATCTTTAGATATTTTGAGAGCTGTTGCGATGGGTGCTGATGCTTGTAATAACGCACGTGGATTTATGTTTGCTTTGGGTTGTATCCAAGCTTTACAATGTAACTCTAACACATGTCCAACGGGTGTTGCAACGCAAAATAAAATGTTGATTAAAGGTCTTGATGTTACGGACAAAGCAGAACGTGTTTATCATTTCCACAAGAATACATTACATACTTGCAATGAGTTGATTGCTGCGGCTGGTAGAACATCTTATGACCAAGTTGACGCCTCAATGTTTATGAGAGGTGACGAGTTCGAACATTTATCAGATACTTATTTTCCAGACATTCTTGGTAATGTTAGAAAAAGATAATCGATATTAATGACTGTTTGATAGCAATATATAAAACCTGAATTCTTTTAATTCAGGTTTTTTTTGTTTATTTTTGTACATCTAAAAAAGTAAAAAGAAAGAATGAATTCCTACAAAAATCCTCTTGAAGAACGTTACTCAAGTGAGGAAATGCTTTACAATTTTTCCCCGAATAATAAATTTAGAACTTGGAGACAATTGTGGATTGCATTGGCAGAAATCGAAAAAGATTTAGGCTTAGACATCACAGACGAGCAAATCAACCAACTGAAAGAAGAAGCAGAAAACATCGATTTTGATGCGGCTGCGGCTTACGAGAAAAAATTCCGTCATGATGTGATGGCGCACGTTCACACGTATGGCGACGTTGCACCGTTGGCGAAAGGAATCATCCATTTGGGAGCGACTTCGGCGTTTGTGGGAGATAATACCGACTTAATTCAAATCCGAGATGGTTTAAAAATTGTAAGAAAACAATTGGTAAACGTTATCAAAAAATTATCGGATTTCTCGATTAAATATAAAGACATGCCAACTTTGGGCTTCACGCATTTCCAACCTGCGCAGTTAACGACGGTTGGGAAGAGAGCAACTTTGTGGCTTCAATCTTTGATTTTGGATTTTGAAGAATTAGAGTTTTTCTTAGAAACTTTGAGATTCCGTGGTGTGAAAGGAACTACAGGAACGGCAGCGAGTTTCTTGGAGCTTTTCAACGGCGATTATTCTAAAGTAAAACACTTAGATAAAGAATTGTCAAGAAGATTCGGTTTCGAAAAAGTTTTCGGCGTTTCTGGACAAACTTACGATAGAAAAATTGATGCAAAAGTGGTGGCTTTATTGTCAAACATTGCTCAATCTGCGCATAAATTCACGAATGATTTACGTTTACTTCAAAACTTAAAAGAAATTGAAGAGCCATTCGAGAAAAACCAAATTGGTTCATCAGCAATGGCGTACAAGCGTAACCCAATGCGTTCTGAAAGAATCGGAGCGTTGGCAAAATACGTGATGTCGTTGTCGTCAAGTTCGGCGATGGTGGCTTCTACACAGTGGTTTGAGCGTACTTTGGACGATTCTGCAAACAAGCGTTTAACAATTCCACAAGCATTTTTGGCGATTGATGCCATTTTGTTGATTTGGAATAACATTATGGACGGATTAGTAGTGTATGAAAACCGCATCCACAAGCACATTATGGAAGAATTACCGTTCATGGCGACTGAATATGTGATTATGGAAGAAGTGAAAGCTGGCGGCGACCGTCAAGAAATCCACGAAATCATCCGTGTTCACTCAATGGAAGCATCCAAAAAAGTGAAAATGGAAGGAAAAGAGAACGACTTAATCGAAAGATTAATGAATGACACTTCCCTAAAAATGGACAAGTCGAAGATCGCAGAAGTAATGGACCCGAAAAATTTCATTGGTTTTGCGCCGATACAGACGGAAGAGTTTATCCAAAACGAGGCGAAGCCTATCACGGATAAATACTCGGAACTTATTGGTCTTGAAGCAGATTTAAAAGTATAAATTTGATGCAGTCTTGTCGGCTGCATTTTTATTTATTATGGCAGCTATTTCCGCCCTCCGTTCCCGCTTTTATTATTTTTTTTCAAAAAAATAATAAAGAGCTCCACTCAGGTCGGGCTGCGAAAAACATACCGCAAAAAGTAGAAATACAATGTCAGTTCGAGTGTTTTTCTGAACAAAGTGAAGAAAAATGTATCGAGAACTTTTATTAGAACTTCTCGATACGAATTTTTCAAAATCTACTCGAAGTGACGAAATAAGATAGGGGCAAAATCCTATGATTAGAAATATAGTAAAAAGTAAAGTCTAGAATCTCGATTCTCGGCTCTTGAATCTAATAAAAAATGAATAAAAGAATTTTTGTAGAAAAGAAAGGCTTGTTTGATGTGGAAAGTCCAAAGATTTTTTCGGAAATCTTAAACGTCGTTCCCAACATCGAAAGCGTGAAAGCTTATAATGTTTACGATATTTTCGGAATTGAAGATGCGGATTTTAAAAAAGTGGTGAATTCTACTTTTGTGGATCCAGTGACTGATATTCTGCACGAAGAAAATCCTGCGAAGAACACTTTTTTCGCAACTGAGTTTCTTCCAGGTCAATACGACCAAAGAGCTGATTCTGCGGAGCAATGTATTGCTTTGTTGACGCAAAATGGCAACGCTACAGTTAGAAGTGGAAAATTAATCGAACTTTCAGGAATTAACGATTCAGATTTGGTAAAAATTAAGGATTTGTTGATTAACAAAGTAGAATCCAAGGAAAAAGATTTATCGAAATTAGAAATTCCAGCTGAAAACGAGCCACAACCAGTCATCGTTTATGATGGTTTTAAAGATTGGAGTTCAGATGAATTGAAAAACTTCTATGATAAGATAGGTTTTGCATTTGGATTGGACGATTTAGAGTTTATTCAAGCTCATTTTAAATCAGAAAATAGAAATCCTACAGAAACCGAACTTAAAGTTTTGGATACGTATTGGAGCGACCATTGTCGTCATACAACTTTCGAAACAGAATTAACGGAAATTGAATTTAAAGGTCAATTTAAATCGACTTTAGAAACCATTTTCAACGATTATTTAGAAAAAAGAAAATTCTTAGGACGCGAGAAAAAACCAATTTCTTTAATGGATTTGGGAACTATCGCTGCGAAATATTTCCGCAAAACGGGTAACTTAGAAAATCTTGTGGTTTCAGACGAAATCAACGCTTGTACCATTGAAATCGAAGCTGAATACGATGGTAAAAAAGAACCTTGGTATTTGTTATTCAAGAATGAAACTCACAATCACCCAACGGAAATTGAACCATTTGGTGGCGCTTCAACCTGTCTTGGTGGCGCAATTCGTGATCCTTTGTCGGGTCGTGCATTTGTATACCAAGCGATGCGTCTGACGGGGGCTGGAAATGTTTTAGAGCCAATTTCGGATACTATTTTTGGGAAACTTCCTCAAAGAACGATTACAAAACAAGCTGCAAACGGCTATTCGTCTTATGGAAACCAAATTGGTTTGGCGACAACTATGGTAAATGAAATTTATCATGAAGGCTACAAAGCAAAAAGAATGGAAGTCGGTTTCGTGGTTGGAGCTGTTCCGAAAACTTGGGTTCGTCGTGAAAAGCCTGAAAATGGTGATATTGTGGTGCTTTTAGGCGGTGCAACAGGTCGTGATGGAGTTGGTGGAGCAACGGGAAGTTCGAAAGAGCAAGACGAAACTTCAATTCACACACTTTCGACGGAGGTTCAAAAGGGAAATGCTGTTGAAGAACGTAAAATTCAACGTTTGTTTAGAAATCCTGAAGTAACGACTTTAATCAAAAAATCAAACGATTTTGGAGCGGGTGGAGTTTCGGTGGCGATTGGTGAAATCGCCGATTCTTTGGAAATTAATTTGGATGTTTTGCCTTTAAAATATGAAGGTTTGAACGGAACAGAATTAGCTATTTCCGAGTCTCAAGAAAGAATGGCGGTTGTTATCGAAGCAAAAGACGAAGCTAAATTCATTGAGTTCTGCGAGAAAGAAAATATCAAAGCGGTTGTCGTTGCAAAAGTGACCGATTCTGGAAGAATGCAAATGTTCTGGAAAGGTAACAAAATTGTAGATTTGAGCCGTGATTTCTTGGATACTAACGGTTGTGCAAAAACACAAACAGTTGAGATTTTGCACTTAGAAAATGTAAAATCAGAAAAAATAGAGTTTACAGAAGACAATTTTATAAATATTTTAAAAGATAAAAATAACGCTTCGCAAAAAGGTTTGTTAGAAATGTTCGATGCTTCGGTTGGAGCGACGACGGTTGCGATGCCTTTGGGAGGAAAATATCAATTGACAGAAATGGAAGGCTCGGTGCAAACGCTTCCAATTTTGAATGCTGAAAATATTGAAACCGTTTCTTTGGCAAGCTGGGGATTTGATGCCGATATTTCGAGTCAAAACTCGATGGTTGGTGCTGCAAATGCTGTTGTAGAAAGCGTTTCGAAAATTGTTGCGATGGGTGGCGATTACAAAAAAATCCGTTTGAGTTTCCAAGAATATTTTGAGAAATTAGGAAATCAACCTGATAAATGGGGCAAACCAATGGCGTCGTTGTTGGGAGCTTACAATGCTCAAATGAATCTTGGATTGGCTGCAATTGGAGGAAAAGACTCGATGAGTGGGACGTTCCAGAATATTAATGTGCCACCAACTTTAATTTCTTTTGCTTGTGCAAACGGCGTGAAACGTCATATTATTTCGCCAGAATTCAAGTTGGCAGGAAATCATTTGTATCATTTTTACCATCAAACGGACGAGAATGGACTTCCAAATTATGAGGTTTTAAAAGACGTGTACGAGTTTATTCATGATGGAATTTTACAAAAAAACATCGTTTCTGCAAAAACCATCAAAGAAGGTGGAGTAGCAGTTGCATTGGCTAAAATGGCATTTGGGAATAATCTTGGAGCGACCGTTTCTTTAGATGAAACTCAAATTTTAGAGAAAAATATTGGTGGATTAATCATTGAATCTGTTGAAGAATTATCTCATCTAGCTTTACAAAAAATCGGAAATGTTGTTGAAAATTCAGTATTAACCATCAACAATCTCGAATCTCAAATCTCGAATCTCAAATCCAACTTCGTTGGAACTTTCGAAAATCTTTTCCCAACCTCTGAGAAGGAGAAAATCGTTGTTAATATTGATGAAAGCTTAAATTCTACAAATCCAAGAAAAATCAATCTTAAAAAACATGGCTTAGCAAAACCTAAAGTTTTCGCACCAGTTTTCCCTGGAACGAACTGTGAGTATGAAACGCAAAATGCTTTCAGAAAAGAAGGTGCGGAAGTTTCGAGTTTGCCGTTGATCAATCTTGATTTTAATAAACTGAGTGAAAGCATCGATGCTTGGGTAAAAGAAATTGAGCAATCTCAAATTTTGATTTTCTCAGGAGGTTTCTCTGCGGGTGATGAGCCAGATGGTTCAGCAAAATTCATTGTGAATCTTTTGAAAAACCAAAAGATGAAAGACGCTGTTCACACTTTATTGCAACGCGACGGAATGATTTTAGGAATTTGTAACGGTTTTCAAGCTTTAGTGAAATCTGGTTTGCTTCCTTACGGTGAAATCCGTGATTTGGATGAAAATTCGCCAACTTTGGCGCACAACGCCATCGGAAGACATATTTCTCAAATGGTGAACGTGAAAGTCGTAAACGAAGATTCTCCTTGGTTAAAAGGCATGAAAGGTTTGGAATATACGATTCCGATTTCTCATGGAGAAGGTCGTTTTATGGCTTCGGAAGAAGTGTTGACCGAACTTTACAAAAACGGACAAATCGCAACGCAATACATCGATTTTGATGGAAACATCGCACACGGAATGCCGTTTAATCCAAATAATTCTTTATTCGGAATTGAAGGAATCACGAGTTTGGACGGAAAGATTTTCGGAAGAATGGGACATCCAGAACGTTTTGCTGAAGGTTTAATGAAGAATATTCCAACTGCAAATTACCACAACATTTTCAAAAATGGAGTGGAGTATTTTAAATAAAATCAGTTTATAAATGATATCAAAATCCGTCTTTTCGAAGGCGGATTTTTGTTTTTTTATCAACTTTAAAATTTATTTAACATCGATTGTTAGACAGTTTTTAGCTTTTTGAAAAAGGAATTCTTATTTTTAGAACTTAAAATTTAGACATTGGCACATCGCATTTATTTATACAATCTCGACAGTAAAAGCAAAGAAACTTTTCCCAATTATCTTGGTGAGTGGAATTACGAAATTCCGTTGTTGTTGGTTCCGCTTGTTTCGGGGAATTTGCGCGCAAAAGGCAAGCAATTGTTTGCGGATAAACAAGAAGGTATCAGTCGTTTGCGAAGTTTTTTTAACCTAATCGCGGACACTTACCAATGGCATTACAAGAAGTTTTATTATGAGCCTGTCAACCAAATGTTCCAGTTTTTGGAGGATTTGCCGTTTGATACATTTCAGATTGATGGCAGCGACGTCTTCACGATGAATGAAGAATCTCCGAAAGAGCAAGCCAAAGATTGGGTTTTGGAAATCGATAACAAATGGAAAAATTTTGAAACCGCTATTGAACATCAAGATCTTAATTTTCTGAATCCGCAGTTCTTTATGACCGGTTACCAGTCGTTTCAGGAGATTATGGAAACCGATTGGATTAACTATGGATTGGGTTATTTTGAGTACGATTTGTTTTTAAAAAATAATGTTAATGTTTATGAAGTTGACGGAAAATTTGGTTTAGAAACAAGTAAAGGAGTTAAAATCATCGATCCAATCTATGATGAAATCTACGATTGGAGCGATACGAATATTGCTTTGGTTAGAAAGGATGGACTTTTTGGTTTTATCGCCATGGATGGAAAAGTTTTGGTTCCGACGATTTACGAAGACGCTTACGATGTTAATTCTTTTGATAAAATGTCGGTGGCGGAAGTCCACATGAATGGTAAAATCGGAGTTATTAATTGTAACACGAATCAACAGATTTTGCCTTGCGAATACGATGAATTGGAGATTCTGAATTATGCTTATTTTAATGTTTCTAAAAACGGAATATGGCAAGTTTTTGGCATCGAAAATCAGCAACTTTTGAATGTTTCAGGTTCTAACATTTTTGATATTGATTATTGTTCAGATTTGTTTTTTACAAAAGAAAAAGGCACTCAGAAAAGAAAATTCTACACTAAAAAAGGCTTTTTTGTTGGTGAATATGTTGAAGAATCAATTTCTAAAATCGGAGAAAATTATTATCAAATAAAACCAAATAAATTCCAGACTAAGTTTTCTATCATTAATTTTAAAGGAGAAATTTTAGAAACCGAAATCGATAAAGTCATTTTATTAGACGATTATCAATCTTTCGCTTTTAAAAAAGATAAAAAGTGGCGACTTTTTGATGGTGTTAAGCATGTCTATGTTTTAGAAAATGAAGAAATCGAAGATGTTTTTCTAGACGATTTTAAATATATTATTAAAAATACTTGGGGAATAAAAACCAGTTCTGGTAAAGGATTGTATCATGCTTTGGAACATCAATTTTGGATTGAATTAAATTCTGATTACAAAGCTTTTGAAGTTTTAAACGCGACATTTTTACGAGTTAAAGCACAAAAGTACAATCAGTTTTTTGATGTTGAAAGACGAAAGTTGAGCGAAAAATGTGATTGGGTTTGTCAGCCATTTTTTAGTTTGAAAAATGATGGAGATTTGGGTGAGAATTTTGTTTTATTTAACCATAATCAAGTTTTCCGGGTTTTAGAAAATCATGAGTTTAAGTTAATTTCGGATGAGCAATATGGTGAAATTAATGAGCAACGTTACAATTTGCGTGGTCAAGATTTTAAATTTTGGAATTGTTTTTTTGAGAATTGGACCAAAAATTCTGGTGAAGATTATGAACTAAAATTTGACTTGCCGACCATTTTCAATTTGGCTATTAATTATGCAAAAGATGGTCAATTTGACGACGCCATACGACTTTATACACATGCTTCAAAATTGGGCGATATAGATTCGATGATAGAATTGGGATTGTTGTTAAGCGATAAGGAAGCTGATTATTATCGACCAAAAGAGGCGGTAATGTGGATGGAAAAAGCTGCCGAAACTAATAATGCTGTTGCATTTAACAATCTTGGTTATTTTTATCAATGTGAAATTGGTTATGATTTTGATGTGTCAAAAATGTTTGAGATGTACGAAAAAGCGGCATCATTGGGCGATGGAATGGCGATGAGCAATCTTGGAGATTTGTATTTTTACGCAGAACATGTCGACCAAGATTATGGCAAAGCTTTGGAATATTACAAGGAGGCCAGCCGAAAGTTGTACAGTAACAATGCCAATGTTGTCGAAATCTACTATCAAAAAGGCGATTTTGAAAACGTCCTAAAACATCTTAAAAAAGATTACGAAGATTCTTATTCCAATATTTATTATGGGATTCTTTATGATTTTGGATATGGTGTAAAACAAGATTCGAAAAAAGCCGTTAAATACTACGAAAAAGCTAATAACTATCATGCTTATCCTTATGCAACAGAGCGACTTTTAGCATATTATTCTGAGGGTGGAGACTTTGCAAATCCCAAACTTTATGAAAAATGGAGACAATATGCGGAGGATAACGACATCGATTTATAATACTTTTGGTGGTCTCAAATTGCTAGTGCAACTTTTGTTTTTGTAAAAGTATTATTTTT
>NZ_DAMBQF010000010.1:0-75514 GCF_032062245.1 Soonwooa sp. | reverse complement strand
AGCGGCATCCTTGGAGCGGAGCAAGGCGGCGGTGTTACGGCGCGACGAAGGAGCAGCGTAACATAGACGGCCGAGCGAAGCTCACAAGATACAGCGGACAGCCCGACCGAGCTAGTAAGGACTTCAGAAAGGCGCGAGGATTGCCCGAAATAGAAAAAATAAAAATTTAAATTCTGCCTTGTTGCTTCAGCTTCCAATAGCGCAAAAGTCCAGAAACAGACATCCAACTTGGGTTCGCATATTCGTAAACTTGGATTTCTTCGGAAGACAATCCTTTTTTGCAAAGTTGATTTTGTGTATAGTCCATAAACTTTGGGGTAATTTCGTCAGGTGAAGTTCCGTTTTCGAAATAAGGTTTTATCCAATTTGCCCAATCATCCAAAATCGCCCGAAGCTCTTGCGTATGTTGTTTGGTGTTTTCTTGACGTCCAAAATGCGTAAGATAAAAAGCTTCTGCATTTTCGGCATCGAGTTTATCTAAAGACTGTTTCCAAAGCTCAATGTTGATGTCTGGCGGCGGACAAGGCGGAACGACAGGATGATTTCCGATTTTGACACCTCCCACATCGCCCGTGAAAATAACATTCCCAAGCCTATACGCATTGTGATGAATGGCGTGGCCAGGTGTGTAAATGGTTTTAAATTCGTGTTCTCCTATTTTAATAATATCATTATCGTCAACTTGAACAAGATTTTCTTCGGCAATCGGTTCCATTTTTCCCCAAAGTCGATCCATATCGTCGCCATAAATCATCTTGGCAGAATTCCATAACTTTTCTGGATTGAGCATGTGCAAATAGCCTTTCGGATGAACATAAATCTTCGCGCCCGCTTTCGCAAACTTCCAAGCGGCGCCCGCATGATCAAAATGAATATGCGTCAACAAAACGTGCTTAACATCATTAATATTGAAACCCGCTTTTTCGATAGCTGATTTTAAACGCTCGTAAGTGGATTCGGGACCCGACTCGATAAGAATTAAACCATCTTGACTTTCGATAAAAAAAGAACCAATCGCATGTGGCGTATTGAGAAATTGTAAATCGAGGATTTTGATATCTGACATAATTGAATTATTTTGGACACTCCAATTTACCAATAAAAAAGCCATCTACAAAACTTGCAGATGGCTTTTCTTTATTTTTTCGGACTCGCCTTTTTGGTTGTCGTCGTTTTCTTTGCTGTGGTTGTTTTTTTGGCAGCGGTCTTTTTAGCTGGAGCTTTCTTCTTAGTTTCAAAAGCTTTCGGATCTTGCTCTTTAATCCAAGCTTTCACCGTTTCCAAATCCATTTGTTTCAATTCTTCGGCATCGTATTTTTCACCGTCTGCTCTTTTCGGAATTTTAAGATTCGTTTTTCCGAATTTGATAAAAGGTCCCCAACGTCCATTTTCCAAAGCTATTTTTTCATCTTCCCATTGTTGAATGTAACGATTAGCTTCTTTTTCTAGTTTAGCATCGATTAACTCAACAATATCCGATTGCGAAAGATTATTAAAATCGTACTTTTTAGGAACATTCACATAAATCGATTTGTATTTAATGAACGGTCCAAAACGCCCAGTTCCTTTCGTTACCGGCTCGCCTTTATAGCTTGCAATTGGCGCATCGGCTTTTTGCTTTTCTTTGATAATTTCTTCGGCACGATCTTGATCAACCGATAATGGATCTTCACCTTTCGGAATCGAAATATAAGTTTCGCCCCATTTCACATACGGTCCAAAACGTCCAACACCAATCGCAACGGTCCGACCTTCATATTCATTTAATTCAAATGGAAGCTTGAACAATTCTAAAGCTTCTTCCAATGAAATTGTTGCAATATTTTGGCCACTCAACAACGAAGCAAAAATTGGTTTCTCTTCATCGTCTTGTTCTCCAATCTGAATCATCGGTCCAAAGCGTCCAATTCTCGCATGAACTTGTTTTCCCGATTTTGGATCAATACCCAAAATACGTTCTCCGGTTGCACGTTCCGCATTTTCTTCAACATCTTCAATTCTTGGATGGAATTTGGAATAGAAATCCGTCATCATTTTTTTCCAATCTTCAGAACCATCAGCAATTTCGTCAAAACTTCCTTCAACACGCGCCGTAAAGCCGTAATCTAAAATCTCTTGGAAATTGTCAATCAAGAAATCGTTAACAACTTCGCCGATGTCTGTTGGGACAAATTTATTTTTGTCGCCACCAAACTTTTCGTCCAGAACTTCTTTTTTGATCGCTCCTTTCGTTAGCGAAATACGAACAACTTCTCGCGTTTGCGGTTCAATCTCGCGTTTATCAACATATTCACGATTTTGAATTGTCTGAATTGTTGGCGCATACGTCGATGGACGACCAATCCCCAATTCCTCAAGTTTTCTAACCAAACCTGCTTCCGTATAACGTGCACTTGGCTTGGTGAATTTTTCTGAAGCTGTAATTTTTTTATAATCTAAAACTTCACCGATTTTAACTTTCGGAAGTAGCTTTTCGTTGTTTTCCTCATCGTCTTCCTCAGTTTTTACTATTCCGTAAGCTTTAAGGAAACCATCAAAAACAATAACTTCTCCTTGCGCTTCAAAATGCTGTGGCAAACTTGGATTTCCGATTTCGATAACTGTTTTTTCGATTTTAGCATTCGACATTTGTGACGCTAAAGTTCGGCGATAAATCAACTGATATAATTTGCTCAATTGCGCATCACCAATTGTTTTAACACCAAAATCCGTTGGACGAATCGCCTCGTGCGCTTCTTGTGCAGACGCAGATTTGGTTGTATAATTTCTTGGTTGAGAATAATCTGCTCCGTAATCTGAAAGGATTTGCGCTTTTGCACCATTAATCGCTTCTTGAGAAAGATTCACGGAGTCCGTTCTCATATACGTAATAAACCCTTCTTCGTAAAGGCGTTGCGCCAGACGCATCGTCGTGGTCACATTGTAACCCAAACGCGAAGACGCCTCTTGCTGCAAAGTCGAAGTTGTAAACGGCGCCGACGCAGAACGTGTTCCTGGCTTGGTTTCAACATTAAGAACTTTGAACTCTGTATTTTTTGCTTGTTCTAAAAAGTTTTCCGCATCGGCTTCTTTAGAAAAGTCTTTTTTAAGTTTTGCTGCAATTTCTTGCTTTCCATCGTTTAAGAAAACGGCATCAACTTTGAAGCTTGCTGTTGGTTTGAAATGTCTAATTTCTTTTTCACGCTCAACAATTAGTCGCACCGCAACCGATTGAACTCGGCCTGCAGAAAGTCCTGGTTTTACTTTTTTCCAAAGAACAGGGGACATTTCGAAACCTACAATTCTATCCAAAACTCGTCTTGCTTGTTGTGCATTGACTAAATTTTGATCAATATCTCTTGGATTTTCGATTGCTTTCAGAATTGCATTTTTTGTAATCTCATGGAAAACAATACGTTTTCTGTTGCTTGGTTTTAATTTCAGTTCTTCTGCCAAATGCCAAGCAATAGCTTCTCCTTCGCGGTCTTCATCGGATGCTAGCCAAACCATTTCGGCTTTTTTGACAACTGCTTTCAACTCAGCAACCAATTTCTTTTTATCGGCAGAAACCTCGTAATCTGGCGTGAAAGACGACAGGTCGATTCCCATTCCTTTTTTCGGCAAATCCCTTATGTGACCGAAGCTGGACTTCACTTCGAAATCCTTCCCCAAGTACTTTTGGATGGTTTTTGCTTTTGCTGGCGACTCAACGATAACTAGATTTTTGGACATTCTGAAATTTTTTGCAAAAGTAGAAGTTTTTTATTAAATGAGATTTATTGTTTTAAATCATTTTATGAATCAGCTCAAAAGGAACAAAGAAAATCCGATAAAATAAGCCTTCGAAAGTAAATCCTTTCCCTGACATTTCTACTCTATAAATAAGTGATATAAAAATAATTAGAAAAGTAATAAGATATGTTTTATTAAGCTCAATCGGAGAATATTCCCAGATTGTTTTAGTTGGTTTAATTAAAATTGGAAACATAATAATGAGGAACATCATGTGGATATACATCCAGCGTCCCCAATCAATCGCTAAAACAAATAATGGCAGCGAAAATAGAAATGCTCCTAAAATCATCCACCCGACAATTTTACTGATTTTTTCAGTTTTTAAATAAAAAATAACATGAAAAACGCTAATAGCTACACTCAAAAAATACCAACGATAATCATCGAATGCATTTTTAATATATTCTCTTTCATTAATATCCCAAAAGAAAATCCCTCTTGTAAAAATAACGCCGCGCTCTTTGAGAATTGCCAATGAATGTCCTTCATTAATTTCTTTACCAAAAAGTACAATCAAAACCGCAGGTATAAAAACCGCAGCAAAGTATTTAATATAGCGTTTTAATTCAAATTTTCCTTCTTTAAGATATAAAGCAATCACAAAATAAGGAACAAAAAACAAAGCTATCTCATGCAAAAACATCGTGATAAAAAGTCCTAAAACTATTATCCATTCTTTGGTTCTTGTTAGCTTGTTATTGATTAACCAAAAAACTAACAACGCAAAAAGTAAGAATATGATAAACTCCTTTTTTCCTGCATAATCAACACAATTGAAAAGCCCGACAAACCCCACAGAAGACAACATTAGTGATATATATAGCAAATCGAGTTTCCTGTTTTTTATGATTTTAAAATAAATAAAAAAGAAACTAACAATAATCACTAACTGAAATCCAAAGACTAAATAGTTAAGTGGAAATCCTGTCAAGTCTTGCAATAAAAAGAAAAAACTTCCTGAAAGACCTCGTCTTTTAAATCCTCCATCCTGATAGTTAATCAGCCAATCTCCAAGAATATAGCCATCCGCTTTTTTGTTATGAAGAAAAGTAAAAGCCAAAGTATAAACTGCTGTCGCAATCATTATAAGATATGCAACGAGTTTTAAGTTTAGCTTACTTAGAAATATATCCAGCTTCATATCTTATAATTATGGGAGAATCCAGTTTCTATATTTTTCTATTGTAAATTTTCCTTTACTAATATTGTTAAATGATGAGAATACTAAGAAGTTAAAAATCGCAAGACAAATAATGAAAAAATGGATTATTCTTTTAGTCCCTGCATTAACCACATACATAGCATTCGGAATTATTAGATAAGAAACACCAACAAATACCCCTGCTAATCTTGACGAAAAGATTGGATTATTCCTAAAAATAAAATACGAACAAATTGCTATCAAAGCATACCATCTATGATATTCATAATAAGGGTACTTTTTCTTCATTAGAGTGTCGAATGCAAATAAGAAAACTGTAACTATTAACATCATTAACTCCGGATACCCAAATCCGCCACGTTGTCTTTCAATCGTTTCACTCATGTAACCATTGAAACCTACAACAATAGTTGAGTCTGACATCAGAGAGTCTAACCAACTACCAAAGAATCTATAGACTTCAAATGGCGATGCAATAATGGACCCAATAATCGCTAGCATCATAAAAAGCTTATTTAAAGGAACTCTAGCCAACCAATACATCGGCAACAACACATAACAAACACTATGTACTCCCCCCGCTAGATGGATAAATAGAAGATACATTAAAAGATTCCTTTCTTTAATATATCTGATTGCAAAATAAGCAATAAAAGAACCTAAATTTTGTCTAATCTGCCCACTCTCTCCAACAAAAAATCCAGGAATAAAAGATATTAATAAAAAAGAAAAAGGATACATTGTATTTTCTAGAATGAACTTATTCTTAAAACTAATAGCTAAAATAGCGACTACTGTTGTTAGCACATAAAACGGAGCATTAAACTCAAGTACCAATTTATTAATAAAAACATAGCCCCACTCCAACTCAATAGGAGTAGGGGGTTCAAAGGTTAACGCTTTAAGAAATATGCTCCAATATTCTTTTGAACTTGTCCAGTAATATATTCCAAGATAGCTTCCAAAATCAGCTCCAACCTGATCTCTAAATCCAGCCAAGATCATTAAATATACGCCCAAGTACCAAAAGTACTTTTTATTAACTCGTCCTGAATATACCTCCTGAAAGCTAAACACAAACATTACGACAATCGCAACTAAAAAATATGGATGTAATAAATGCATAATTCTATAAAGCTTCTTTTAATTCACTCTTGGAGGTCCTAGCAAAAATTATTGCAATAATCATTATCGGCAAAAACAGTCTAGTTTCCCAAAATAATCCCACCAATACAACCATGGCAAAATAAGGCATTGAGAAAATTAAAAAGTTAAGAAAGATACTTTTGCGCTCTTTTATATCAATAAATTTATTCAGAAGCCATATACCGACTATCCCATATAACAATCCTAAAAGATTAAAAGGACTCGTGAAATTTTGTTTTAAATAAACACCTTCAAAAAATGTCGTTTCTTGTTTAATAATCATTGTTCTCAGTAAAACATACGGAATAATAAACGCCAAAACCAAAATCAATACATTGACGACAACGTTTTTATTCAAAGTTTTTAAATTCTTAAAATCTACAAGTAAAGCAGCAAAAAAAGAAATATTGAGACAAGCCGTTTCTCTCACAAATGTCGACACAAAAATCACAATAGCCGTCAAAATAACATACAGAAAATTCTTACTTTTTTTAAACTTCAAACTAAAAAAAACACCTAAAAGAAAAAACGCTAACGCAATAGAATCACCATTAGTAGGCACATATTGCGTCATACAGGTCACGAAAACAGCAACAATAAAAAGTAACAAATTCTTCTGACTTTTAAAACCCGAACCTTCACATACAACATTGATAATTCGTTCGAGAATAATAAAATAAATTGTAAAAAACAATGCATTGGTCAAAAAAATACTATGATAATAAATGCTTCCATTTTTTATTAAAACAGGTTTAATTATCACTAAATAATTTTCCACGACAAAGTGAAGAAAATTATTCATCTCAACACTAACATAATTTGGAATAAGTCGATAAGCATACACCGACGAAAATATAAAATCAGGTGGTTGCTCGAGATGTTTTATTTTAACATAAGACGATTCGAAACCGTAATATGCCATAAACAACAACAAAAAAGGAAAAACTATTACAATCAAGAAATAACTTAAGCTTCCCTTCAGTAGATTTGACATGGATATTCATTATTTTTTCTCTTTACAATAAAACGCAAAGATTCTCATTTGTTCATTTTTATAATTGCAAAAATATAAGATTTTAAGATACAATCTTTTGTAACATCATTCCTTTTTTAATCTTTCTTAAAATATTTGATATTAAATTCATGTTTCAACACCATATTTCTCACCATAGAGAACATTATTTTTTGCTATATTTTCACTAAATTCGCAAACTTAATTATTTAGTATAAAAGAACTTGAGACTGAAATGAGTCAATTTAAAGAATATAAAAACCTAAACCTTAGCCAAGTTGCAGAAAATGTTGCTGCTAACTGGAAGGAAAACGACACTTTCAAAAAATCTGTGGAGATCCGAGAAGGGCATCCAGAATTCGTGTTTTACGAAGGACCGCCATCTGCAAACGGACTTCCGGGCATTCACCACGTTATGGCGAGAGCGATTAAGGATATTTTTTGTCGTTTCCAAACGCAAAACGGAAAGCAAGTTTTCCGTAAAGCGGGTTGGGATACGCACGGACTTCCCGTGGAATTGGGCGTTGAGAAAGAATTAGGCATCACCAAAGAAGATATCGGAAAGAAAATTTCCATCGAAGAATACAACCAAGCTTGTAAAAATGCGGTAATGCGTTACACCGACATTTGGAACGACCTTACCGAAAAAATTGGTTATTGGGTAGATTTGGAAGACCCGTACATCACTTACGAACCAAAATACATGGAGTCGGTTTGGTGGTTATTGAAGCAATTGTACGATAAAAATTTGTTGTACAAAGGTTATACTATTCAGCCGTATTCGCCGAAAGCTGGAACTGGACTTTCTTCACATGAATTGAATCAACCAGGAACCTATCGCGATGTTTCGGATACGACGGTTGTAGCCCAATTTAAAGTTAAAAAACTTTCTGAAAAAGTTGCTTCAAAAATCAAAGGTCTTTCTTCAATTGAAGCTTGCGATATTGCAGAAAACACTTGTGGTGGCGCTTTGCATTGGGCAGAATTTGACAATGAAAAAGAGCAGCCAATTCACATTTTGGCTTGGACGACAACACCTTGGACTTTGCCTTCTAACACGGCGTTAACGGTTGGTCCAAACATCGATTATGTTTTAATTAAAACTTTTAATCAATATACGTTCGAACCGATAAATATTATCTTGGCGAAAGCTTTGGTAGCAAAACAATTCGGGAAGAAATTCGTGGAAGGAACTAACGAGGATTTCGCTAATTACACGGCGGAATCCAAAACAATTCCTTACCAAATTTTAGCAGAATTCAAAGGTTTGGATTTGGTTGGAACAACTTATGAGCAATTGGTTCCATGGTTTTTACCAGCTGAAAATCCAGAAAAAGCATTTGTAGTAATTCCTGGAGATTTCGTGACAACGGAAGACGGAACGGGAGTTGTGCACACGGCGCCAACTTTTGGTGCAGATGATGCGAAAGTTGCTAAAGACGCTGGTGTTCCACCAATGTTGGTGAAAGACGAAAACGACAATTTGGTTCCATTGGTGGATTTGCAAGGTCGTTTCATTAAAGGTGAAAATGTTCCTGAATTATTTTCAGGAAAATATATTAAAAACGAATATTACGACGACGGAAAAGCACCTGAGAAATCTTGGGATTTGGAATTAGCGATTTTGCTAAAGACCGAAAACAAAGCCTTCAAAGTTGAAAAATATGTCCATAGTTATCCGCATTGTTGGAGAACCGACAAACCGGTTTTGTATTATCCGTTGGATTCTTGGTTCGTGAAAATGTCTTCCGTTAAAAATCGGTTGGTTGAACTGAACGAAACCATCAATTGGAAGCCTAAATCTACTGGTGAAGGACGTTTTGCGAATTGGTTAGAAAATGTAAACGACTGGAATCTTTCCCGTTCAAGATATTGGGGAATTCCGTTGCCGATTTGGAGAACGGAAGATTTAAAAGAAGAAATCATCATAGGTTCAGTTGAAGAATTGTATAATGAAATCGAAAAATCAATTGCTGCAGGTTTGATGACGGAGAATCCTTTCAAAGGTTTTGAAATCGGAAATATGGCGAAAGAAAACTACGAAATCATCGACCTTCACAAAAATGTGGTGGAAAAAATCGTTTTGGTTTCAGCATCAGGAAAAGCAATGAAGCGTGAAAGTGACCTAATCGACGTTTGGTTCGATTCGGGAGCAATGCCTTATGCACAATTGCATTATCCGTTCGAGAACAAAGCAATGATTGACGACAAAAAAGCTTATCCAGCAGATTTTATCGCGGAAGGTGTTGATCAAACTCGTGGTTGGTTCTACACGTTGCATGCGATTGCGACGACGGTTTTCGATTCTGTGGCGTATAAAAATGTGGTTTCTAACGGTTTGGTTTTAGACAAAAACGGACAAAAAATGTCTAAACGTCTAGGAAATGCCGTTGATCCTTTCGAAACGCTTTCTGTTTACGGTCCCGATGCGACGCGTTGGTACATGATTTCGAATGCGAATCCTTGGGAAAACCTGAAATTCGACATTGAAGGAATTGATGAAGTTCGTAGAAAATTCTTCGGAACGCTTTACAACACGTATTCTTTCTTTGCTTTATATGCAAATGTTGATGGATTTAATTATTCTGAAAAAGATGTTGAAAACAGACCAGAAATCGACCGTTGGATTTTATCAGAATTAAATCTTTTAATTAAAGATGTAAAAGCATTCTACGAAGATTACGAACCAACAAAAGTGGCAAGAGCTATCAATACTTTTGTGAATGATAATTTATCGAACTGGTATGTAAGATTATGTAGAAGACGTTTCTGGAAAGGCGATTACAGCGATGATAAAATTTCAGCTTACCAAACTTTATACACTTGTTTGGATACGATTGCAAAACTTTCGGCTCCAATTGCGCCGTTCTTTATGGATCAATTGTACCAAGATTTGAATGCGGTAACAGAAAAAACAAATGGCGAATCTGTGCATTTAACGGACTTCCCCGTTGCTGGTGAAAGTTTAATAGATACCGATTTGGTTGAAAAAACGCATTTAGCGCAACAAATCACATCGATGGTATTTTCTTTAAGAAAGAAAGAAAACCAAAAAGTTCGTCAACCACTTCAAAAAGTGATGATTCCAGTTTTGGATGCAAAAACAGAAGCTCAAATTAATGCTGTTGCTGAATTAATTAAGCAAGAAGTGAACGTAAAAGAACTTCAATTAATTAATGCAGAGGAAGCATCTCATTTAATTGTAAAACAAATCAAACCGAACTTTAAAACCTTAGGTTCGAAGTTAGGAAAAGATATGAAAGCGGTTGCAGGAGAAATTTCTGCTTTCACAAGTGAGCAAATTGCAGATCTTGAAAAAACAGGAAAAGCTACAGTTTCTGGACACGAAATCACGATTGATGATGTTGAAATTTTCACATCAGATATCCCAGGTTGGACGGTAGCAAGTGAAGGAAAAATCACTGTGGCATTAGATTTGACGTTAACGGACGAGTTGAAATCGGAAGGAATTGCTAGAGAATTCATCAATCGCGTTCAAAACCTTAGAAAAGACAAAGATTTTGAGCTAACGGATAGAATTAACATTTCTATAGAAAACGATAATCCTTTCTTAGCTGACATCGAAAGAAATAAAGCTTATATTTCTGAAGAAGTTTTAGCAAATAATATTGTTACAGAAGCGATTTCTGAAAACTTCAACGAAATTGAGATAGATGAAGTGAAATTTAAAATAAAGGTAGAAAAAGTTTAAAAATTGTTAATATTGCTTGTTTTTTTGTAATAGTTTTATAAATATTTTTTACTATCTTTAATTAATATAAAAAAACCAAATTATTTAAAGTTATGAACATGGCAGAAGAGAAATTACGATATAGTGACGCCGACTTACAAGAGTTTAAACAACTGATTCAAGATAAAATAGATAAAGCTGAAAAAGATTTAAGTCTTATTAAAGAAAGTTTTATTAACGATCAAAATAACGGAACGGACGATACGTCGCCGACTTTCAAAGCTTTTGAGGAGGGTGCTGAGACGCTAAGCAAAGAGCAAAATGCGTTGTTGGCAGGAAGACAAGAGAAGTTTATCCGTGATCTGAAAAATGCGTTAATCAGAATACAAAACAAAACCTACGGGATTTGTCGTGTGACAGGAAAGTTAATCTCAAAAGAAAGACTAAAAGCTGTACCACACGCAACTTTGAGTATTGAAGCTAAAAATATGCAACGTTAATTCAAAAACATTTGAGATTGTATAAACGATTATTTTCTTTAATTAAGTAATAATACAGGTTTACAAGAAATTGTAAACCTTTTTTGGTTATAAAGTCATGACATTAGTTATCATCTTTCTTATTATTATCCTTATTTTTGCGTTTGATTTTAAAGATAAGTTTAGCGCTTCAATTTCTAAACCAGAAGAAAAGTACATGAGCATCGACGACCGTTTTAATAATGATAAACGTGAACGCGAAAAAGAAATTGACCAACTGCTAAGCAAAATTGGCGAAAACGGAATAGACGATTTAAGTCCTAGAGAACGAAAAAGACTAGACGAATTATCAAAAAAATAAATCCTAAATAATGGAATCTATAATAGTACACACAAAAAATGCTATGGAGTTAGCGGCTCTTAAAAGTGTTTTGAAAGACATGAATATCGAGTTTGAAAAATTTCATACAAGAAATCATTTTCACAATCAAAAAACTGTGAAGAAAATCAACGAAAAAAAAGAGCAAAAAATCAATAGACCTAACAAGCCAAAAGGACAATAATGAAGAAGATTGCATTAATCACTTTATTAATTTTAATTATCGACCAAGCTTCAAAAATCTACATCAAAACGCATTTCCATCTTGGCGAAAGTGTGGAAGTCTTTGGACTTAGCTGGTTCCGATTGACTTTTGTAGAGAATCCGGGCATGGCTTATGGTCTTCATTTCGGAGGACTTTGGGGAAAATATACTTTGATCTTGTTAAGACTTTTCTTAGCTGGCGGAATGATTTTCCTTTTCAGAAAATGGTTAAAAGAAGGTGCGTCCAATTACCTCATCATTCCGATGGCAATGATTTTTGCAGGTGCAATTGGTAACGTTATCGATGGGATGTTTTATGGGATGATTTTCGATTCTGGAACGATGTATGAAGAAAGTATTGGCCGTTGGATAGACTATGACAGCGTATCAAAACTAACGCCTTTCGGTGATGGTTATTCGTACTTTATGCGTGGTTGCGTGGTTGACATGCTACATTTCCCATTGGTGGATACGACCTGGCCAGATTGGGTCCCTATATTTGGCGGTAAACAGATTGAGTTTTTCAAATATATCTTTAATGTAGCAGATTCTGCGATTACAGTTGGCGCTTTGTTCCTTTATATATTTAGAAAGAAAGCTTTCCCAAATGGTTTAGATTTTTAAATTAAAATTTTTGAAAAGCAATAAATAAATCTTATTTTTAAAATTCGATTAAATGATACGAGTTTTAAAATGAAAATTTTCAAGAAAATATTAAATACAGGACTGATACTCATCGTAGTATCGGCCCTTTTTGTTTGGTGGTCCAACACAACGATAGAAAGCGATACCGAAGCTTTTAACTCATTTAATATTAATGATATTCCGAAGGAGAAAGTTGGTATCGTGCTTGGCACTGGGAAAACGCTAGCGAATGGTCAACCAAATCTTTATTTTAATTATAGGATCGACGCTGCTGCAGAATTACACAAGGCAGGAAAAGTCCAATATTTCATCGTAAGTGGTGACAATTCTAAAAAAAACTACAACGAACCTGAAGACATGAAGTTTGCTTTAATGGAAAAAGGCGTTCCCGAAAATCATATTTTTGAAGATTTTGCGGGTTTCCGAACTTTGGATTCTGTAGTTAGAGCAAAAGAAATTTTTGGTCAAAAAGAACTCGTTATCATTTCGCAAAAATTCCATAATCAACGTGCGGTTTTTCTAGCGCAACAAAACGGAATGACGGCTTATGGCTACAACGCAAAAGATGTCAACAAAGCGATGGGCTTCAAAACCAATCTTAGAGAAAAATTTGCGAGAGCCAAAGTCTATTGGGATATGTTCTTTGGTGTAGAGCCGAAATTCGGAGGAGAAAAGATTCAGATTCCGTAATTTACCATTCGACATTTCAAAATTACCGTTCATCATTTATAACCATAATTGCTGATCCTGAGATATTATATTTGTTTCAGAAAAACCTCAAAAAACAAAATATCATGGTCACACTAATCATCGAAATCGCTGTTAAAATCATTGATTTTATCACACAATTTTTCGCTTAATATTTTTTAAACCAAAACAAAAAAATGAATAAAAAACCAAACTACTCAGAGATGCCAACTGAGGAATTGCAGATATTGCGTAACAAACAAAAGAAGATCTGGACTGCTTTTGCTAGCATTTGGATCATCATACTTTTGGTGTATTTAGGAATTAACATCTACAAAGGTTTTGAAAAATTTAATTTCCCAGCGTCGATTCCTATTTTTATTCTCCCAATTACGTTGTTGCCGATCTACACGACCTTTGCGACAATGGATAAAGAATTAAAAAGTAGAAAAAAATAAATATGTCCGACATCGATTATACAACCCTTAGCGACGAAGAATTGTTAAAAGCTAAGAAAACTTTGAAGTCTACGAAAATCCTTAATTCGGTTTTAATTGGCTTTACGGCGGGAATTGCGGGAGTTGCTTTTTGGGCGAAAGGCTTTGGATTTGCTTTTATCTTTCCTGTGTTTTTAGGCTACTTACTTTATAAAGCTTCGAAAAAAACTGAAATCCTAGAAGCAGAACTAAAAAAAAGAAATCTCTAAAAAAACATGTCCGACAACATTTGTAAAAATTGCGACCTTGTCATCGAGCAAAATTTCTGTGCCAACTGCGGTCAGAAAAAGTATAAACGCATCGATAGAAAATATCTGATCGACGAAGTGCAATATGTCGCAATCCATACCAACAAAGGTTTTTTCTATTCTATTAAAAACATTCTAAAAAACCCTGGCAAAACGGCGCGCGACTTTGTTGATGGCAACCGTGTTAATCATTATAAGCCAATTGGACTCGCTTTTATACTGAGTGGATTTTCGACTTTTATTTCTTTTAAATTTTTGAATTTTAAAGAAATGTTAGCGAAGTCTTATACGCAAATGGGTATCCCAGAACATACTGCGAATCCGATTTTGACTTGGATAACGTCTTACATGTCGCTGTTTTCGTTAGCCTTATTACCGATTTTTGCGATTTTCACTTATATCGTTTTTAAAAAATGGGGAAATAATTTTTTCGAACATATTGTAATGAACGCATTTTTCCAATGTTATTACACGCTCATTACGATTTTGCTCATCTATCCACTACTCTATTTTTCTAAAGATAATATCAGTTTATTTTTAAATATAACTTTAGTTTCGACTCTAATTGTACCACTGTTATTGATGTGGTTTTACAAAGGTTTTTATCCAGAAAAGTCGTGGTTAGGTATTGTCGGGAAGGTGATTTTATTCTTTGTTTTATTTATTTTAAGCTATTTTATCTTTGCTCTTTGTCTTGGTATTATAAGTCGCCTTTTCTAAAATAATTAGATATGAAAATGCTTACCAATTGGAAAATCCAACTTTTCACTTTTATATTTATTTTTTGCGTGTGCTTTTTTTCGCTTTCGGTTGATAAAGTCGTTACAGCCGCAAATATGAATAACAATAATCTTACAATCTACTTTCTACTAGAATGGCTTCCTTGTGCTTTGTTACTCAATGTCGTTTGTTTTCCTTTGATGATTGTTTTAGAAAAAACAGAAAAGTACGGACTATTAAAACCCAAAAGCATTGCTTTAGTTATTGTAAGCGCGATGATTCTGCATATTTTGTTTCAAATTGTATTATGGCCAATTCTAGATTATTCTGTAGATTTTACAAATATTAGATCGATACAATCTAAAAGAAACCAATTAGCATTAACAGAAAAACAATTGGTTAATTATTCGTTTTTTCTTTTCATATCATTCAACAGGCTTGCTTTTATATATGCTTTTAAAATTTATAAAAACAATCAGAAAGAACTGAAGCATAAACTCACCATCGAAAAAAACTTAAAAGAAGCCAACCTCAACACACTATAAGGGCAGATTAATCCACATTTTATTTTTAATAGTCTTAATAACATACGAGGTCTTGTACAAGAAGATCAAAAAAAACGGAGGAAATGATTACGCGACTTTCCGAGTTATTGCGATCGTCACTTCTATCAGGGAAAAGTAATTTTGTGCCGTTAGAACAAGAAGTTGAATCGGTAGAATTTTTTTAGAAATTTCTAAAATCCAATATGAAGAGCGTCTTAGCTACGACATCGATATTCCAAAAGAGCATTATCGTTATTATGTCCCACAAATGATTTTGCAAATGTTGGTCGAAAAAGCTGTTAAACATGGGATTTCTATTTTAAAAGATGGTGGTTCCATTTTGGTTAAATCTTATGAAGACGCAAACACTTTTAATCTTTTAGTTAAAAATTCTGGTCAACTAGACACGTCCGAAAAAGAAACGCAAATCAGAATTAAAAATATTGAAGAACGTCTAAAACTATTGTACGACAACCAAGCCGCATTTAGACTAAAAGAAGTAGAAGTTGGTTAATTGCAATTTGTTGCTGCTTTATTTTAGCTCCAAAACAGATCTTTGCACAAGATTTAGAAGCTGATAAATTAAAATTTAAGGAGGCGAGAATGTTGCTTTATGATGAACCAGAAAAAGCAATTAGCATCTCCAAAAGTCTTTTAAAAGCAGAAAAAACACCCGATCAAATTGCGAATATCTATATGTTGATTTCGAATGCTTATGTTGCCAAACGCGACATAGACAGCTCGTTATACTACATCATGCGGACCTCCGACTTATTGACGACCAACGTTAAAACGGTTACCAAAATCAGGATTCTTAACACAATTGGTGTACAATATCAACAAATGGATTTGTTCGATAAAGCCTTAGAAAATCTTGAAAAATCAGAAGCACTTTGCCGTACGTTGCCTGCGAAAGACTATGACCGAAATTTTAATCTAAACTTTATAGACGCCGTTCGCGGGATGATCTATCGTAGTCAATCTAACCCAGAAATGGCGATTAACAAATTTGTCCCTGCCATTAGTTTTTTTAAAAGTTTAGCAACAGAACCAAAAAACGATGCCAATATTAGCGTCTTTTCTTACAATCTTGGATATTGTTTTCTGGAACTAAAAAATTACAATCAAGCCAAAAACTATTTTGATGAAGCCATTTTCTATGGTAAAAGATCAGGAACAAAAAGTCTTGAAGCCTTTGCGTATAAAGGGATGGCGGACAATTACCACACACAACATGATTACAAAAAGTCCTTAGAGATCCTAGCAGCAGCGGAGATTCTTGCTAAAGATGTTTCGGATTTAAGTCTAAAAGAAGGCATCTACGAAATAACGCGCGACAATTATTGGCGTTAAATGATTGGACTAAATATCAATCTTATAACGAGTTACTTCGTTTGACGAGAAAAAAAAGCAAGACAGCGAACTGAAATCGCTCAACCGTCTTATGAATTTGCAAAACCAAGATTTCCAAAAGAAACTTTCAAAATCCGAAAAACAGTTTTCTATTAATCAAATCATCATTTGGTCAATTGTAATTTTAGCTTTACTTATAATGTTAAAAAGAATTTTTGATTTTAGAAAACGAAACAAAACGCTTACTCAAAAATTAGAAAGTCAACTGACTGACTAATCTTTTATGTAAAGTCAGAAGGTCAAGAAATTGGTCAACAACACAATCTTTTGTATTTTTGCTATTAAATAGAACACTATTATGGCAAGAGTCTTAACCGGCATCCAAGCGACCGGAACCCCACATTTGGGAAATCTTTTAGGAGCGATTATTCCTGCAATCGAATTATCAAAAAAGGCAGAGAACGAATCATTTTTATTCATTGCAAATCTTCATACTTTAACCTTGATAAAAGATGCAGAAGCTCTGAAACAAAACACCTATGAGATTGCTGCAGCTTGGCTTGCTTGCGGACTAGACACCGAAAAGACGCACTTTTACCGTCAAAGCGATATCCCAGAAACTTGTGAATTGACTTGGTATTTGGATTGTTTTTTCCCGTTCCAAAGATTGCAATTAGCGCATTCTTTCAAAGATAAATCGGATCGATTGGCGGATGTTAATGTTGGATTGTTCAACTATCCAATATTGATGGCTGCAGATATTTTGTTGTATGATGCGGAGATTGTTCCGGTAGGAAAAGATCAACTTCAACACCTGGAAATTACAAGAGATGTGGCAGAAAAATTTAATCGTCAAATGGGCGAAGTTTTTGTTTTGCCGTCCGCGAAGTTGCAAGAAGACACTAAATATGTCCCAGGAACAGATGGACGCAAAATGTCTAAATCGATTGGCAACATCATCAACATCTTCGCACCAGAGAAGGAATTGAAAAAACAAGTGATGTCCATCGAAACAGATTCTAAATCTTTGGAAGAACCAAAAGATCCTGAAACGGATAAAATATTCGCAATCTATCAACTGATTGCAACACCAGAACAAACCGAGGAATTAAGAGCAAAATATCTGGCTGGTAACTTCGGATATGGACACGCAAAAACTGAATTGTTAAATCTTATCTTAACACGTTTCGAAAAAGAGAGAGAGACTTTCAATTATTATATGTCGCATCTTGACGAACTAGAATCGAAATTGCAAGAAGGCGCTGCCAAAACACGTCCAATTGCACAACAAACTTTAGAAAAAGCAAGAAAAAGTCTAGGACTATAAAGCTTTATAAAAAAACAAAAAAATCGGCGGAATTTGTTTCGCCGATTTTTTATTTGTGCTGAATCTAAGATCTTAGATTTTATTTTTGTAAAATCTTATTGACGTCAGTTCGGGATAAACCATTTCTATTTATACGAGGCGTCACTTCGAGTAAAAATCTGAAAGATTTTTTATCGAGAAGTTTTAATGATAAGAAAATTAACTTGTTTTCGATACAGTTTTCTGCGAAAACCACTCAAACTGACGTTAATCTTCTTATTCCGAACTCAGGATAATTAATATTTAAGTAAAATATCTTGTACATCATCCATACGAGACATCACTGTTCTTGCGTATGAGCAATGTGGATAGACTTTCCAATTGTTATCTCGAGCAAAATCGATGGCTTCTTTCACGATTAACTTCCCAAGTCCTTGTCCTTCAAATTTTGGATAAATATTGACAAAAGAAATGACATATCGATTATCTTCTGGTATTATCGTGTAGGTTAATCTTCCCACTTCTTCGCTGTCATTGTGCATTGTCATAAATCCGCCGTTGCCAGATTGGTTGTTTTGGTATGTGTAATTCATAATCTTTTTATTTTTAAATGAAATTTCAAATATTATTCCAAATTAGGCAACTGCGGGACGCGATAGGGATAAGAGTGAAAATCCTTTTGTGAGGTGCTGAGCGCAGCGAAATGCACCTCGCAAAAGATAGCAGCGGATAGCCCGACCCGAAAGCTTGGGAAAAAGCGAAGGCTCGGGAATCGCCCAAAACACTATCTAACTGGCGTTCTCAATTCGCCGTAACCTAACAATCCATCGTAGTTGCGGCCAAATGGTGTGTAATATAGTAAGGACTGATAAAGGTTTTCTGTCTGCCAAAAGTTACCGTTTATTTCTCCAAAATTAAGGCTTCCATTCTCGTTTTTGGTTGCGAGCATATAGTTGTAAAAGCCTTGTTTTAGGTAGATTTTTGCAACATACATTTTTTTGGCTTCGTCATAAGTCATCAAGCTATTTTCGTCGGCTTTGTAATCGTTAAATTGTCCAAGAACGTAGATGTTTTTGTTCATTTTTAAACTTTCTAAAGCGAAATGAACCATAGAATAATCGGCTTCTTTGTTGGCGTCACGTTCGATGCCTAGGTCATTTCGACGGAAATAATAAGCGCCATTAACGTCGCCAATAGCTTGGTAAGTCTCGGGAAAAGCCCAAACTGGGAATAGGTAAGTTTGGTTCTGGCCATTTTCTGAGCCTACATTGGCAACCATGTCGTACACCTGATTAAGAATTTTGTTATCGAAATAATAAAATTCGCTATTACCGGGAAATGCTAAGCCAAGTTGTTGAAACAACATTTTGTTACCCAAAGTGGACGTTGGACGTTGGTTAGTAATCATCGCATTCCAGTTGTTATTTTGCATCAACGACATCGAAATCGAATTGATATTATTGGTAACGCTTGTCCCACTACCAACCGCCTGCACTTCTATACGCTGACGTAAGTCTGGCTTTTTGGCATCTTGATATCTCGACATTTGCAAACCTATATTAGCCGCTTCTTCATAAATTGCAAATCTTTTTTTGAAAAGTGGCTTGTCGGCAGAGTCTTTATAAACGATAATCTCGTAGTTACCAGAGATTTTTGGCGTGATTTTTTCGTTCGGGAAAGTCAATTGATAATGTGTGTAAGCCTGAGTTGTGTTAAACGAATATTGAAAATTATCGATCAACGCATTAAGGCTTCCGTCGGCATATTCTGTAAAGAAAAGTCCGTCATCTTGCCAATTTCGGTCATAATGTTTAATGGTATATCGATAAATTTGGCTGCTATTGGTTAAATCATCAAACCTTAAAATAAGTTGTTGATTGAAACTAATAATCGGCGTCTCGTCGTTAGTTTGTGGATTAAACAATTGTACACCAGCAATTTTCTGAGCCTGCAAAAGGCTTGTTACTAAAAGAAAAACAAAACTTAACTTCTTCATATCACGAAGATAAGAAAATTAGATTCGATTTGGTATTTTTGTAATATTAAGAAATACCTATGTTACACATCAAGACTTTTGCATTTAATCCGTTTTCGGAAAATACATACATCATCTACAACGACAAAGAAGCTTTTATCATCGATCCTGGAAATTTCCAAATCCACGAGACGCAACAGATCGAATCGTTCTTGGACGACAACCAACTAAAAGTTAAAAATATTTTGTTAACGCATGCGCACATTGACCATGTTTTGGGGCTTCAGTGGGCTTATGACAAATATGATGTTCCGGTTTTGTTACATCTTAATGATAAAGAATTGCTTGATAGAGCGCCAATGAGCGCGATGCAATTTGGATTTGCTTTTACGCCTTTTGTTGGAAATTTAGAATTTCTGAATGAAGGCGACGTTATTAAACTTGGCGATGAAGAATTTAAAATTTTGTTTGTACCAGGCCATTCACCAGGAAGTATTGCTTTCTATAACGAGAAAGAAGGCTTTGTAATTTCGGGTGATGTTTTATTCTACGGAAGTATTGGTAGAACGGATCTTTATAAAGCGAGTTACGAACAACTTATCGAAAGTATCAAAACAAAGTTATTAGTTCTGAATCCTGACACCAAAGTCTATAGCGGACACGGCGATCCAACAACCATCGGTTTCGAAAAGGATTTTAATCCTTTCTTGAAGTAAGTTTTATTTAAAAATTTTACAAAGCCATTTAAGATTTAGTAAAAATATATTTTGATAAAAATAGTAAAACTGATATTTTTTTAAAACCACAAATGGTTTTCATTCAATAAAAAAACGCTCTCAAAATTTGAGAGCGTTTATATTTTTTAAGCTTTCCACTTGATATTACAACCCAAACTAGGTTTTTGCAATTCTTCTTGTGGTTGCTCTGCCAAAAGGTTTTCGAACGCGATGATAAGATCTTCACCTGTTATTTCCTTTTGATTCCCTGGACGAGAATCGTCCATCTGTCCACGGTATACTAGTTTCAAATCTTTATCAAACAAAAAGAAATCTGGTGTACAAGCGGCTTCATAAGTTTTCGCAACTTCTTGAGATTCGTCGTATAAATATGGAAAATTAACCCTATGTTCTTCTGCAAAATCGACCATTAATTCTGGTCCATCTGCGGGATATGCGATTGCATCGTTAGAACTAATTGCGATAAACTCGATACCTTGCGATTTATAATCGTCATAAAGCTCCGCTAACTTTTCGATCACATGCAAGACAAATGGGCAGTGATTACAAATGAACATCACCAAAGTCGCTTTTTCACCTTTCAGTTCATTAAGCGTTTCAATTTTATTTTCTTTGGAAGGATTAGGTAGTGCAAAATCTGCAGCAACAGTTCCTAAAGCCAACATATTAGAAGGAGTATTAGCCATTTTTATAAAATTTTGTGAAGCAAAGATAAGCTTTCTTCAACAGAATTTTCGTAGTTAACCCAATTAACATCAACTAACTTTTTGTTCCACGTGACTTGACGTTTTGCATAACGACGAGAATTCTTTTTAATTTCTTCAACAGCAAAGTCTAGCGTCCATTCATCATCTATGTACCTAAATAATTCGGTGTAGCCAACAGTTTGCAGAGCAACTTTGTCACGATGACGAAAAAGACCTTTTGCTTCTTCCAATAGACCTTGTAACATCATAATATCCACTCGCCGATTAATCCTGTCATAGATAACTTCTCGTGGCGCATCAATGCCAATCCTTATGCTTTCGAAGTTTCTTTTATTTTTGGGAGCATCAAGATTTTCGGTATATGATTTCCCGGTTTGAAAAATAATGTCTAAAGCGCGGAATAATCTTCGAGGATTTTCTAAATCGACCTTGTTGTAATACTCTGGATCCAAAATTTTCAGAAGATTCTGAAGTGATTCAATTCCTTCATTTTCAAAAATAAATTGCAGCAACTTTTGGTTGTCTTCGTCTGCTTCTGGCAAATCATTCATACCTTCCACAACAGCTTTTTCGTACATACCGCTTCCACCAACCATAACCGCAACATCGTGATTACTGAATAACTCATCCAATTTCTCGAGCGCTTCCTTTTCGAATTGCCCTATCGAATAATAATCGTCAATGCTAAGATTACCGATAAAATGATGTGGAACTTCGGTCAATTCTTCATCAGATGGTACGGCGGTGCCTATTTTCATCTCTTTATAAAACTGTCGCGAGTCGCAAGAAATAATCTCAGTCTTTTGAGACTTTGCAATTTCAATTGCCAATTTAGTTTTTCCGATTCCGGTTGGTCCTACAACAGAGATGAGCCTTTTCAAAATTTTATTTTTTGCGAAAATACGAAATCGAATAATTATTATTAATTTTAATCCACTTTGAAAGAAAATATGACACCAAATATTCAATCCAAATTACCCAATGTCGGCATCACCATTTTTACAGAAATGAGCCAGCTCGCTGCAAAAGAAAATGCTGTTAATCTTTCACAAGGTTTTCCTGATTTTCCGATTGATGCAAAGCTTACTCAATTTTTAGAAGAAGGTTCTGCAATGGGACTCAATCAATATTTACCAATGCCTGGCTACATTAGACTTCGCGAAGCCATTCTTAAAAAAATGTACGACAGTCACAAAGCGACCTACGACATCGAATCCGAAATTACCATTACGGCTGGTGCTACACAAGCCATTTTCACAGCAATTGCAAGCATTGTAAAACCTGGCGACGAAGTTATTATTATAGAACCAGCTTATGATTGTTACGAACCAACGATTCAACTTTTTGGAGGCGTTACAAAACATTTAATTCTTCACAAACCTGATTACGCAATCAATTGGGAAGATTTTAAAAATTTAATTAGCAACAAAACAAAACTCATCATTTTTAATAATCCTGGAAATCCTTCAACTCGAATTTTAAAAGAATCCGATATTGAGCAGTTGATAAAAATTGTTAAAGACACCGATATCTTTCTATTGAGCGACGAGGTTTATGAAAATATTACTTTCGACAATCAAGAACATTTGAGTTTTGCCCGTTATTCTGAACTAAAAGAAAGAAGCTTTATTGTAGCATCTTTCGGAAAACTATTGCACATCACAGGTTGGAAGTTAGGTTATATTTTAGCACCAAAAGAAATGATGTCAGAATACAGAAAAGTCCATCAATACAATGTTTTTTGTGTTAATTCGCCATCGCAATATGCGATTGCAAAATATATGGACGAGGTTTTGGACTATCATGAAATTGCAAAAATGTATCAAGCCAAACGCGATTATTTCCGAAATGCGCTTGCTGGCACGGATTTCAAACTACTCAACTGTGAAGCCACTTACTTCCAAGCGGTCGACTATTCTGCAGTTTCCGAACTTGGTGATAAAGATTTTTGCAAACATTTAACACAAGTTTATAAGGTTGCAGCTATACCTTTCTCGGCGTTTTATCATAATTTTATGGACGAAAAAATAATTCGCTTTTGTTTTGCAAAAAAGCAGGAAACTTTAGATCAAGCAATTGAAAATTTAGTTAAACTTAAAATATGAGAAAATTAATTGGGCTTAGCCTTTTGTGTTTTGGGCTAATGGCAACTGCACAAACTAAAAACGATCCCAAACAACTAAAATTCGCTAACATCGACGTAAGTCCTTTAGACATGGTGTATTATCCGTTGGATGCGGCGACTGGCAAGAATGTAACACCGATTATGAAGGTGACTTACTCGCGTCCGTCAAGCAAAGGAAGAGCAATTTTTGGCAACTTGGTGAAGTACAACGAAGTGTGGCGTTTTGGCGCTAACGAAAACACAGAGCTTAAAGTTTTCAAACCTATCAAAATCGACGGTAAAGAAATCCCTGCTGGCTGTTATAGCATCTACGCGATTCCTGGCGAGACAGAATGGACCGTTATTATCAACAAAACCACAGACGTTTGGGGCGCTTACGCTTACAACACAGCTAACGACCTTGTTCGTGTCAAAGTACCGGCTACCAAGTTGACTTCGCCGATGGAATATTTCTCAATCAGCTTTGTGAAAACCGACGACGGCGCCAATATGGTAGCGGGTTGGGACACAGCGCAAGTTAGCTTACCAATTAGGTTCTAGATATTTTTGGGCGTACCCCAACACCCCGACTGGAAGAAAATTTCGTTTTTTGAAAGAAGATTCTAGCAGTCGGGGCGCTGGGTCGGTCTCCTACGGACTACACTTTAAAAATATAAAATCCTATAAATCAAGCATTTAAGTTTTATCTTAGGTGCTTTTTTGTATTATTTTGTATTAATAAGTAATTGACTTTAAAAATAAGAACTTGCTTTTCGCTAATAAGAGAATACTATTCCAATAGTTAGATTATTTAGATTATTTAGATTATCAGTGTTAACGTGTTGATTATCAACGTTTTAAAAATACAAGCAAAATCTAAAGAATCTAGGTTACTTAAAATTCCTACTCTTCCGCACGTGTATGACCTCCAAAAAATCATTGTATACAGTTTATTTGAGGTTCTTATGTACGTGCGTTGTGATGCCAATAAAATCTTTATATTATTCTCGCACGTGTAGAGATGTCGAAAAAACCTTTGAACAATATTAATTTAGATGGTTCGACGCATTGTCGAGGGTTTTCAATAAGTTTGTGCAAAACCTCAATGGTGATTAGAAAGCACCTTTGGAAGTTGTAACATATTGCAACATATTCGAATGTAACTAATTGATTTTCAGATGTGCGGTTTTTTCTCGTACTTGCTGTATTTTTATAACTAATTGATTTTCAGCAATGTGATTTTTCCTCACTTTGGATGTCCAACATTCAGCGAAAAAGTTCGTCGAGTATCTTGCTCCGCTTTTTGATGAAGCAAGATATTTATTAGTTTACTTGCCATTTTGGGCAAGCAAGTTCTAAGCTGGACGAAAAATCGGCTACCTTATAAAAACGGAATTCCGTTCTTTAATATCGGAAATTCCGACATTTAGGTTTTATATTATCGTTTTTGGAGACATTTAAAAGTGCGATTTTACCACTTTTAGAACTTCGCACTGATATAGCAAAAGCATTAGGATACGAAAATCCAGCAAAAGCAATTGCAACTCATTGTAAATTAAGCGACATAACAAATCGGTATGTCGCCCACCAAAATGGGATTGGAATTGGCTGAAACTTTAGCGGATAAGGAATTTTCTATAATACTCGACATTACGTCAAAGGATAACAATGTTAGATGATAAAAAAGCACCTTATTTCTAAAGTGCTATTTATGTAAGCGTTTATTTCTCAGTCATTATTTTTTCTTTCTCTTTTTGAAATTCATCTTCACTTAGAATTCCTTCATCTTTAAGTTCTTTGATTTTCTTAAGCTTGTCATATTTCGATTCAGCTGGTGCAGCATTCACAATATTAACATCCATTGTTTCTTTGACACAATCCTTGATTTCGCAAGAAGTAGCTGCATCATCAATAAATAGATTGTAATTAGTAATGTTCCCACCACCTACAACAAAGAAAACTTTGGAACCACCTCTTCTATCTTTCTCAACTTTGATTTTTTTGATGATAACATTCATTCCTGAATACTTTCTACCAATACCCGATGAATAAGATCCTTTATCTTTAGAACCACTCATTACTCCCATATCACTACCTCCTATCATTGCTATTGTGTTACCAAAGCCTCCTTGTTGTAAATAGTTAAAATCTCCATTTGGAGCGGAACCCTTTCCTAGAGTAATTGTATCACCGATTTTATAAGTGATTTTATTAACAGCTGTGTAGTTTTCTAATTTATCACGTTGAGCACTCACTAGAACCACACTAACAATACTTAAAACAGTCAAGATTTTTTTCATAATATAATTTATTTGCTCACGAAAATAGAAAAATTAACAATATGATTAGTGAATCTTTAAAAAATCTTAAATACTCATAAAAAAACCTCCCTAAATAATAGGAAGGCTTGTTTTAGTAGCCTGATAGTCAGACTTAGAAAAAAGGCTTATGTGAACTTCAAAGATAGTGAATATAACAGTTTGTACACAACAAAGTCATGATTTTCACATTCAATATTTACTTTCTTTTTAAGTATTCTTTAAAATCTCTTACCCTCTGCTGTTTGCTTTTTTTCTTGTTCTCAACGCCTGCCAGCTTTTGTTTACAAAGTTTAACCGCTAGAGCATCGGGTAGAAGATTTAAAAAATGTTTTGCTGCTGTATAATTAGGATCAATAGCCATTAATCTAATCTTAAACCAGTTACTAAGCTATCTAAATTTATACTTCCTACTTCAACATAGTTGCTTTCATTCTTAATATAGATAGGCACAATGTCGTCTTCTTTGGTCGATTGGAATAGTTCTCTAATATCAACATCTAATGCTTCGGCTATCTTTAATAATGTTTCAGGCTTTGGAAAATTATTCCCTTGCGTAATATTAGATATTGTTGTTGGTGTTACTCCGATTTTATCCGCAAGATCTTTATTCTGCATTCCTTTTTCTGCTAATACTTCTTTTAATCTTAAAATACTCATTGTTTTATTTTTATACAAATATACAAAATCAAAACAATATTTTGACAAAATTAAAAATAATCAAAAATTTATTTGGATTGTATCAAAACTTTATTTAGATTTGTACTCAAGAAATCAAAACACTATTTAGATTATAAAAACAATATCAAACCAAAGAGCCGAAAAGATAGCAAGAAACATTAACGCAATGGACTTACACTATCAATATTGTGATGACATGAAAGCTGTAAGATTTTGGGACAATCTAAAAGATAAGCTAAAAGACATCTTAAATACGCTTTCAGAGAATGACAAAAAGACGATCAGTCTTCTATGTAATAAAGATAACGCTCAATACTTCGGACTTAATTTTTAATCATTAAAACATCAACAATATGAAAACTTCTTTTAAATCAACAGTAATGCAAAGAGCACATTATTTATTCAGAACTCTTAACAAAGCTTGGTCGGTATGCCTAAAAAAGGCTTGGGCACTTTACAAGCTTAACAAAGAAATGAAATCGCACGAAGTATCTTTTTATTTCGAGAAAAGCGATGGTACTGTAAGAAAAGCGGTTGGCAGCTTAACCAATACTTATGAAAAGAAAACAGATAAGACACCTAACCCATTTGTCTTCACGTATTTTGATAGCGAAAAAAACGCTTACAGATGTTTCAAGATTGAAAACTTCTTAATGATAGAGAACCTTGCTAAAATAGCAGCTTAACAATTTAATAACTTTAAAAATTATAATATTATGACACCTACTGCACAAAACAGACTTAACTGTATTATCAAAACATTTGAAAGCAATTACGGCATTGACGTTGTTGATTTAATCGAGGTAATCGACCGTTATATTAACTATTACCATAACACCGAAATGGTAAAAAGAGACCTTCTTTGCGCTTATGATGATTTTGATATTAATTCAACAAGTTGCGGTATTGAGAATGTTCTGCAAACAATTAAAAACCATGTAGATATCGAAGAAAGAACGTCAGCAGCTGTTGAGAATGATATGTTCGACTTGATGATGCTTAAAAAATTTATAACAGAATTAGCGGTTGTATTTGCTTTGAATTTTCCAAGACATGAAGAAACTCAAGAAGAATTTATAAAGTCCAATGGATTTGCCCTCGATAGGTCTTTTAACGAAAATCTCTATAATGAAAATTAGGCTTATCCAAAATTGGACAACCCTATAAAAATAACCCTTACTTTAAATTGAGTAGGGGTTTTTGCTTATCTTAGAAAATTAAAAAATGAAAGTATCGTCTTCAAAAATTTTAGACCAAATACCATAAGAACAGATCTACAAGTATTTGAGTGAAAAAGAAAACGCTACCAAAAAGCAAATTGGCGCAGATGTGCTTGAATTATTTAAAATGAAACAAGAACAAACACAAGAACCAAAACAAAAAAAACTGATATGATAAACAAATTAAAAATTGGTGATTTACTTCAATCAAAATTTGATAAAAGATTTCACAAAGTAACTAAACTAACTAAAACAAAAGTGTTTTACTCTGATAATGAAGATGGTACTGGGGTTGTAAATTCTGTTTCTGAAAGTGTTTTAATCGAATGTTTTGATTTTAAGATACCTAAAGAAGAAGTATTAATTTTCAAAGAAGAAAAGAAGCCTTTGTTTTTAGTAATGCAAAAAGTTTGGTTTGATGAAATTGAATCAGGCAACAAAGACATTGAATATAGAGACGATACAGACTTTTATAGGTCTAGGCTATGCAAAAGAGATAAAAACGGTAAAATGATAGGTTTTAGAAATTACAAGACCATTATTTTACAAGAAGGCTATAACGCAGGTGCAAGACGAATGATAATCGAACTTAAAAAGATTGTTTTAGATGATATTTTCAAAATTCATTTAGGCAAGATTTTAGAAAGACAGAATTTTGATCGAGCCAATGCACCTAAAAGAAAACCATCCGAGAAACCTAGAAAACCTAGACAATCAAAGAAGAAGTCTCTTTCTATCCAAGAAAAGCTTAATAATCGACGTGGAAAAATGTCAAAAAGAAAAATTTAAAAAATAAACCCCTCTCGAATTGAAAGGGGTTTTTGTTGTTATCTACTGTAGCGGATAGTTTCGGGTCTCGAGGCTTTGCCTTCTCTGTCTGATTGGATTAAATGAAAAAAATCAAATCCGTATCCCATTGTATTATTGTATTTTTCTCTGAAATCGTTGATTCGTTTGATAACGTCTTGATGCTCGTTATAAAGTTCAATTTCCTTTTGGTCTTCAATAAAATATGTATGGCGCTCTGTTACTGCTTTGATAGCTTCAGGATCAATAATAACCCTACCATCTTTAACCGATACCGCTGTTGATAAGATAACGAGACCTTGCGCAAATACACTTCTGAATAAATAAACGTCATCAATAAAACTATTAATCGTTGATTCTTTGTCCTTTCTTTGTACGTTCTCGGCTCTTTTTTCTGCCAGTTGCTTAATACGTTGGTCAGTAAAATTGGATTGGATTAAGGCGTTAATTTCAGCGTCTGAAATATGTACCTCGTTATCTTCGTAATGTAGCAATAGCTTTTCGATTAAATTGGCTGTATATTGAAAATCGTCCAAACTATCTTGAATTGCTGATTCGTTTTTGTAAAGTTCAATTCTTTTTGTTGCTGTTTGTCCCATTGTTTTGTTTTTTCTGTTACTGATTTTTTCGATTGCTGTTTGTTCCATTGTTTTACTTTTTATTTTTTGATTGTATGTATAATTTCATGGCTTCGGAAACTCCTTCCATATTTGGGAGATTGCCATTGTCGTGGTTGGTTTTTTCCTTAGATTCTCTTTCCTTTCTTTTGGTCTCAATGTATAATTTCATCATTGGAGAAACCTCATCTTTTTTTAATTCTTCGTTTTGTTCCATTGTTTAAAATTTATTGTTAATTGATTTTACTTTGTAAGTTTCAAATAATCAGAAACATATCTATAAAGATTGTCTTCTGAAATTTTATCTATTTTTTTTTGTTGTGATAAAATTTGCTGAAATCTTTTAGTTGGTTTTCCTGAATAAGTAGTCCTAAAATACTTTGCAAAAATTTTTTCTTCGGGTGCATCTTGGAAAGTGACTTTAAAAACCTTGTCCAAATTTCGATTAGTACGACTATAATTTTGTTGCTCGTAATTGTACGGAATCACTGATATCCCAACGAATGCACCATTATACAAGTATAACTTTCTGCATAATCTTCCCGACATAGGGCAGACAAAAAACCACATTAACCCGATGCCTAGATTTGGTACTTTTGAAATTAATTTAATATAGGTGTTATTACCTAATTTTAAATAGCTATCAAAATCAGACGTTTTTACAACAAATGGTATCTTATTACTTAAAATTGTTATTGTGCCTTTATCTAAGCTATCAGGCGTTAAATAACCATTCTTTTTAAAAGTAGTGATACTTATTCGATACAATTCGTTTATTGTCTGTGGGTATGTTGGTTTTCTGCCCATTACCTAAATTATTAGTGATTAATTTTCTACAATCCCGATGCTCTTAATCCTCCATCTTTCATTTTAGAGTTCATCTCTGAAATATCATGTCTAATTTGGAATAGATGCGAAGTGTTATATTCTATCTTTGTTAATTGTATTAATTGGTCACGAAAAACAATCATGTTGTCTTTAGCTATTTCAAACATTTCAGCCTGAATAATTCTAAGGGCGTTCATTTGACCAGCTATTACAGAAGCTGTCTCTTCTGTTACTCCTTTTATAGCACCCTCTAAGGTTGAAGCGTTCAAGTCTCCGTATAAGCTACCTAAAGATTCAAGGAATCCTTGTTGGCTCAATCCTACCTGACTAATTAAGTCCTTAAAGTAATTCATTCTATCAGGAGATAATGGGTTAAATGATCCGTTTCCGTTGTTGTCAAATCCTGATTCACTCAATATCTGGTCTAGAATCTTTTGTAGATCATCTTGCATTCTTAATTTAAGTGCGTTCTTAATCATGTTCTTAAACATATCATTTGACACTTTATCAAGTGCTTTGGCAGCATCTTCTCCTTTCTCGAATGCAGACACTAAAGCATCAGCTAACTGGTCGGATAATTCCTTAGCATCAGTTTGAAGAGCATCTTTAATGATACTTTCTTTGATGTTTTTAATGCTTTGATTAATAGATTGGATTTGTCCTTGCCATTCTTGAATTTTCCCCGAATCAGATTTTTTCTTGCTACTTTCGGTATTGATCATTCCTTGCAACGCTGCTTTTTGTTGCTCTAGATTTTTGATAACATCGACTTGGCTGCTATACTTTTGAGAACCTAAAGCTTTTTCTGCTGCGAATGCTAAGTTATTGTAGGCGGTTTCAAGTTCCTTGAGTGCTACGGTTTGACGCTTAATATCACGCTCTTTTTTCTTATCCTTGTTGAATAGTCCACCTATTGCGCCAATGGCTTTAACAATACCTTGAACCATACCAATTGGATTACCTGATAAGAATCCACTAACCGCCTGCCCAATACCCGATACACCGTCAATAATTCCGTTTAGAGTTTCTTTGAATCCCGATGTATCAATGTTCAACCCTATCGCATCAGCCATCTGCTGAAAAGAATCTACAAAGCCATTAACCAACGATTTTACACCATCCAAATCTTTTAGAACTGCTAAGAAGTCGGCAGCGGTTACGGTTCCCTCTTTAATTTTATTGATTAGATCCTGAAAAGAATTTTTTAATGATGTAAATGGGTCTCTTCCTTTTATTTCTTCATCAATTTTTTTGATGAACTCACCAATCTTAATTTTTTCAGCTTCGGTTTTTGCTTCTTTTAGTTTGGTTACAAGAACATTTCTAAAAGTTGTCAACTCTGAAATTGCAACAGATTCCATTTCGGAAAACATTCTAATCCATGAATCAGAATTTTGAAGATGTTCTAAGAATGCATCAGTAGCCATTTTAGAATATTGGTCATCTATTTTCTTTTTGTCAGATTCAGAGGCGTTTTTGTAAGCATCAGTTTTTTTAATTTCATTGTACTGCTTTGCTATTTCTGCGCTTTTTTCTTCAAAGGTTTTTTGTTCCTCTAAAATCTGTTTGTATAAATCTTGGTAGCTTTTTATTTCTTCCTCAATCGCTTTTTTGACTGCGGCATTTTTAGCATTAAGATTAACCTCTGTCTCATTTGCTAGATTTTCGCCTTGATACTTTTCAAGTTCTGAAATCAATTCTGAACCTTTGAATTGAGATTTTAATTCTTCAATTTTTTTTGTTACTTGATCAACATAAGTATCGTTGCCTTTCCATTTATTAAGTTCCTCAGATACTAAAGCTAGATTTTGCGCTAATTCAGGTGTGCCTTTTCCAGCTGCAAACAAATTTTTAATTAATTCTGTACTTCTGATTAAATATTGTTCAAAACTTGAATCTTTAACTTCGGGAAATATACCATCAACCGTATCTTTTGAGTAACCTTCTTTTAGTAACTTATCCCTAACCTCGATTTGTCTTTTTATCTCGGTCATTTGTTCATCAAAAGACTGCTTTAAGACTTCTTTTTCTCTGTTACGCTTAGCTTCTTCAAGTTTTGATAATTCGTCTTGTGCTGTGGAAATACTAACCTTTTTACCAGTTTTTACAGTATCACCAAATTTGTTTTTAGATAATACATCAACTTCATCGCCTTTTCCTGCTTTCTCTAAAGCTTCATTCCAAAGTTCAATACGTTGTTGAAGTTCTGCAATACTACCTTTAGAATAAACTTCTGCTAACTCCCTTTCGTGTTTTTCTTTTTTCTTTTTATCCTTGTCAGTATCTCCCGATGCTTGTTCTACGGTTTTTTGTTGTTGTGCTTCTCGGTCTTTTAATAATTTGTCAGCCTTTTTATTATTGTATTCAATTGTATTAGTGTAAAACTCATCTGCCTTTGCGTTATCTGCATTGAATTTTTTACGCTCATCAATTAACTTTTGTTGATATGTTTTTTCGTGGTCAACTGCTATTTTAAAACCTTCCTTTTTTGCTTCTTGCATTCTAAGGATAGAGTTCTTGTACTTTTTTCTCCAATCTTCATCCCACTCTAAACGTTCGGTATTTCGTTCATCCAAAATGCCTTGTGCTGCTCTCGCTTTACTAGCAGCTACTATAGCTTCTTTGATGGCTAAATACTGTGTTGCTGCCTTTCCTGCTGTGATAGCTTCGGTAGTTAAATTACCTAGGTAAGAAGGATAAAGCTTTTGCATTTGTTCGGCTGCTGCTTTACGCTCATTTATTGCTACTTTGTGATTTGTAGCTTTCTGATATAAAGTATTTAAAGATGATATTTCTTTTCCTGCGGTTTGAAGTTCATTTTTAACTGCTTTTTCATAACGTTCTCTAGCAAGGATAAAATCATTAGTAATTCCTAAAGCTTTGTCTATTTCATCACCATAAACAGAGTATGCAGATACAACCAAGCCAATTACTGCTGCTAATGCTCCTAATGGATTTGCAGAAGTAGCCATATTAAATAAAAGCTGTGCATCTTTTGCACTACGAATTGAAGATGCTAATTGAATGAATGCTTGAATATTACCAGCCATTACAGAAAGCTTCTGAATTGCTGCGGTAGCTATCAATGCCGCTCTATAACTTCCATAGGTAGCAACTAAAACAGTAAGAATATCTACTACATCTTCATAATGTTCTACTAAGTATGCTAATCCATCAATTCCATCGGCTAAAATACTTTCATTGCCTTCTCCAATTTTGTTAAGCATTTGGTCAAAAGCATCGCCTAAATTGGATATTTTTCCACTTAATGAAGCTGATTGCTTTTCCATTAAATTAAAGAACATTCCACCCTCATTTGTAAGGCTAAATAATACTTCTTTAACATCGTTGAAGCCTATTTTACCAGCCGAAACCATTTCAGTAATTGCAGCTGTAGAAGTACCAAATTTTTTAGCTAATTCAGCGACCATCGGTATTCCTGCTTCGGTAAATTGGCGCAAGTCATCACCCATTAATTTACCTTTAGCCTTTACTTGACCATAAACTAAATTAATACGAGATAACGGAACCGATAAACCTGCTGCAATATTACCCATACGAGTAAGTGTATCTACAACTTCATTTGCTGGTACTTGGAATGCTAATAATTGTTTGGCACCATTGGAAACATCTTGTAAAGAGAAAGGAGTTTTAGCTGCTAAATCTACCATTTGCCCCATCAACTCTTTAGCTTGATCCGCATTTCCTAACATTGTTTCAAATGCTATTTCAGTCTTTTGGAACTCTCCACGAACATTGATTAATTGTTGTGTGAAGCCTAATAGTGCTTGTCCCGAGAAATAGGCTGTAACTCCAGTAGCTAAGCTTTTAAACGAGTTGTCAATCTTATTAGTTTCACCGGCTATTGAGTTATTCAATCCTAGTATTTCTCTTCTTGCTATTTCTAATTCTTTTTTTAGTTGAGAAGCATCTGCACTTATGATAAATTTTAAATCGCTCATTATTTATTTTTTAGGTTATTAATTTTTTCTAGTTGGATTAAAAAGTTTGGATCTATTTCATTGAGAAATTTTCTCGAAATTTTATTTATCCTATCGTTTGTTTTTTTCGTTAAATTGCATTCCCCTTCTAGGTACAATGTCAATTCTGCCAATTCAACTTCTGTAAGTTCTATTATTAGCATTTTTCTAAAAACTGGTTCGTTTACAACTTTGTATAGTATTTCATTTACTACGCTTTCAATAATTTCGTTGTGTGTCATTACTTTTTTTATTAGTTAGTTTTATAGGCGAAATCTCCTACTTGTAGCACATTCCGAATGCACATGATGTCGAGAATATCCTCCGCATCGTCTTGGGTCATTCCTTCGCTGATTAATTTTTTTATGATTTCTCGATAGTCAGTCCAGTTTGAAGCGATTCTTTTGGATAGCTTTTGCAAGTCCTCTATGTTGAATATTTTTAAACCTATTTTCAAGCGTTCCTCCTTGGTTAATGATTGATATTCCTTTTTCTTAATTTTGGATTTTTCAAACTGTAATTGCTCCAAAACAACATCCGCAAGGTCATAGCCTTTGGGGTAAATTCCAGACTCTAAGATTTTATTTACTGTTATTGAGAATCCGAATGTATTTAAGCGACTAGCTATATCATTCCATCCAGTCTCCCCAACATCGGGGAAAGCGGTAATATTTTTACTTTTGATTGGCTCTAGAATTTCATAATTAAAACCACCATAACCACCAGTTGCAAGCCATAAGTAAGTATCATCTACCAAAGACATTATTAAAGCTGTTTTCTCGCTTTCGACTATCGCAATAGGCTTAGTATTGTCATTAACTAAATGAAGTCCGAAAAGACATTGCTTATAGTTACAATCTTTTATTTTAAGAATGCTATGCACCGTACTAACGACACTAAAGTTATCCTTAACACGTTTTCCGTTATCAGAATTATACAACATTGCTTTTCCATATCTGATATTTGAATCATTATCGACCTGCCAAAACACAGTCCAGTCTTTGCGCTCTTTTATGCCTCCGATATGGTACAAATCAAACGCTTTATCTACTTCCGATTTCTCAAATACACCATGTAAAAAATCTCTCAAGCAATCGCTTTTAATCAACTTTGAATTGCTCAACAATTTTGGCGAATGAAATGTTATTGGCTTGTCAGGAATTACAATATCATTTTTAAATTCTACTTTTTCTGAATTATGGTAAAAAGACTTATTACACTTATGACAATAACCTTTTGTTGGGTCGGCTTCATCAATTGGACTAAACTTCCCACTTCTGTTAGATTCTCCGCATGGACAAAGTGGCGCAATCTGACGTCTATTTCTCAAAAATTTAACTTCCATTGTATTTTTGATATAATTGGATTATTTGGATTTTTTAGATTATTGCTTTTAAAATATTGATAATCAGCACTTTAAAAATATATCAAAATCTAAAGAATCTAATCCAAAGATTTTTTAGTGTAATTTCCATGTTTCACGCACTTGTATAGCCTGCTGTCTTTTATCCAAAGGCTCATTGTAGAAATCGGAATCTGTAATGATGTAGCTATTTGTTTTGCTGTTGCGGTTGTAAAGGATTCGGGTAACTCGGTATAAAACTTAATTTGTTGTTCATTGTATCCTGACAAAATAGAATCATTTGAGTAGATGTAATTACGAACATCCAATGCTTGATTAAAAAAATATTCTGCGAGAATTATCGAATTTTCAGCGGTTCTTTCGCTTGAAATAAATTCGTTTTCTTCTTCTCCAGTAATCCAATAAAGTACATGAAGTATCAAGTTAAACCTTAAAAGATAATGCTCTATTTTTGCCCCTATCGACTGTGTAGCTTCTGATTCTTCATCGTTTTTGGCTGCAAAACTATTTTGCCATTGAATCAAAATTTTGCTCGCTTTTTCGTTGGGGACAACACTTTTTGGAATACGTTCCCCATATTCGTTTTGGTCAAAATCTAACTTACTGAATAAGTCAATAATAATATTATCAAAATAATCTTTGTTCGTTATCGTTGCTCCGCTAAAGTCCCATTTAGGCGACTTCAATCCTTTTGGAAAAATAAATAAAACTCTATCGGTAAACCCGTTCCCTTCTTTACCCTTGAACTCCTTTTTCATTTTCTCGGGTTGAATAGTTCCCCCAATACTCAAGAAAGGATTTCTTATTGTTAACTGCTCTTTACTAGACCTTGTAACTTTATAAGGGAATCCATTAAAAAGTGATAAATACATTTCCTCGCTACTACCTCCACTATATTTATTCATGTTGAGAATCCAACCAAGAATCTCATCCGAAAAAACGCCAATCCCTCTTTGATTAACTGTTAATTCTTTTGCCAATGCTTCGGCTGTAAAGTCATCCAAAATATAGTTAATCTGTTCGGGTTTTTTAATGCTTTCATCTCTTTCCTTAATCGGCTTTGCGTGTTCGGCTTCATAAAATGCCAACTCTCTTTTATAATCCTTCTCAAGATTATGCTCGATTTTTCGAATTTGTTTTAACGCCATATTAAATGGACTAGACTTGTAAATGCCTGGGCGACCGACAACGATAAGAAAAATATTAGCCTTAGCTTTCTTATGGTTAAAACTAAGTACTCTAGTATTTCCTATTGCTATTGATAAGGCGTAAAGGAATGCGCCAGCAACAAAGTCTTTAGGATAACCCAGAACAGTGTTTAATTCGTCGATATGCAACTGCATTTTATTTGGCAGCACCTGAATTGGAAAAGCTTCACTAAAAAAAGAATCCAAGGCAGCACCAGTTATAGAACTGCTTGCAAAATCCTCTTTTATTTCATTTACGATTGGTAATTTTACCATGAATATTATTTTATTTGGTAAAGAAATTGTATCTTTACACTGCGTTTAAATTCCTGCCCGATAGTCTATTGCTACGGGTTTTTTTATGTATTTACGTGAAAAGATTTGAGTCAGTTGTATAGAACCCTGCTCTAGCTTTACTAATTGGACAAATACCTTTTCTTACTAACTGTACTTTTTTAGCTTTCCGAAATTTGTCAATGTATCGACACACGTTTGCACGTTCGATATTGGTCTCTCTTGCTACTTGTAGCATCGTTTTAGGTCGTTGCTTTAGAGAATCAAAAATTCTTGCAATTTGACCATTACTAGAAACTTTCATCAGTATAGATGTTAATTTCAATAACTGATCAATGCTTTTAATTTCGAGATATGACCATACCACCCGAACCAGCATTAGGATCTTCGAAATATCGACATCCCGCAATAATGGTTGGCGTTAGCTTGCCACTTGATACCCATCTGTCGATTGTAGTAATAGACTTCTTTACGGCTTTAGCATATTCATGCTTCGTTAATAATTTTTTTTGGGGTTTTGCTTCCTTTAAGAGTGAAAGGATTTCCGACTGTTGTTGCTCTTGCTTACTTAGTCTTTCTAGAATTTCAGCGAAAGGATTATCCATTGGTTATAAAATTAAAATGTTAATATTATCACCTAAGGATTCCGTTATTGACTTTTTTGTTATATTTGTCAAGTTCTTAATATAGCCTGCCAGCAATAGAACGTGACAAATATTGTCATTAAGCCATCATGGAAAACCTTGGTGGTTTTTTATTTACTTCAAGTATTACTTCAAGTGGTTCATGTAAATCATTGATTCAAAGTTAATGAAACTATTTTTAGGAAAAAATCATTTTTGCTTTGAAATAGTTTTTTTTGCACAAAATAAAGGCTAATTTGTTTCTTATTAAACACTTTTAAAACCCAAGTTGTTGTTTTTCAATACATTACAAAGCGTAATTATAAATTTAAGTTATTTTCAAAACTTATTAACAGAATTCTACAAATATTAAAATCTAACGATAATTTAATGAAAATCTAATCTATTATATTTTATAACCACTTGTTAATCAATTAATTACAATCAACAATCTAAAAAATCTAAATAATCCAACTACTTTTTAATATTAATGTCATTATAATATTTTCTTATCAGTTCATTTCTAGTATCATCCTTCTTAGATAGGTATGCTAATAGTGTTCGCTCTTGAGAATGGGCCGTTACCCCCATTATCAAAGATGTTGGCATTAATCCATAAAAATTAGTTGAGAAACTAGCTCTACCAATATGACTTCCTATCAGTTTATATTTTGGATATTTCCCTTGCACAGTTCTCCAAACTCCTTTTGATACTTCAGTTAACAAACTACCTTCAATTTCATTTGTTATTCCTGCTAATTCACAAACTATTTTAATCTGTTCATTATACCTTTGCTCGGAAATCGGCTTAGGAAAATTAAAATCATTATCTTTTAAGTATTGTAAAACTTCGGGATGTGGAACTAATGAAATGTTTTTACCAGTCTTTACTTGAATAAAATCAATAGTATAATTTCCTTCTTTCTCAACAATCATATCTTTATTAAATCTCATAAAATCAGAAATTCTTTGACCCATGAAGCAAGATAAGTAAAGCCAGTCTCTAGCATCTTCTAAATCGCTAGGGATTTTATTACAATTTTTTATTAACTGCAATTCTTCAAATGACAAATAAACAATATCAGTCTCTTTGTATGGTAATTCAACTAATCTATATTGTTTATGTAACGTAAAGCCTGAGTCTTCGGCATAGTTACAAACCGTTTTTAAGACCTTTATAACCTTTGCAACAGTATTGTGAGTATAAAGACATTCGTTTCTTAAATATTCTTCTAAATCGTACTGAAATAATGGCGAAACATCTTCTAAATTATAAATAACATCAAAGCCTTTCTTTTGTGATTGATAAGCTTGAAAATCACTTATAATATTCTCGATATTTAGAAGTCTCTTTTTTGTGCTTACTGCTAATTTGCTACCTTTAATTTTTAGATAGTTTTTAAAATGCCAAATAATAGAAGTATTATCTTCATTATTATATCCATTGTCAAGATTCTGCTTTTTATTGTAATATTCTTTTAATACTTTTTTTAGCCAAATCTTAGAAGGTTCAAAATTATCTACACTTTCATTATCAAACTTATTTAGTATAAATTTTCGAAGATCATCTTGCTCAATTAATATTCGGTTTTTTCTCCTTAATATTTCAGCATCCGAACCTTTATATTTTTTATTCTTAGTCCACCATTTTTTACCATTAATAAATGGATTGGATTCCAATTCGCTTTCTGAAAAAACAAGTATCTCAGTAACACCATCAATAAAAGACAAACCCAAAGGATTGCCTTCACTTATTTTATTTGAATCGTAAAACTGAACACGTGCCGAGAAAGGAGCATTTATTTTAGTTGATCTTAATTGAAAATTAACACTAGCCATATTACTACATTTGATGTTTTCAAATATAGACAATATTTGTATTATTTCGTATTAATTTGTATTATTTTTTGCGTTGGTTTGATTTTATTTGAGTTTGAATAATTCTATAAAATACTATGAACATTATATTTACACATTTATTTGAACTCAATTACAATTATAATAAATTATAGATAGTAGTCTCCTACGGACTACACTTCGTTTCGGTCCACGTAAAAGGCGAAGCCTGCGGCTTCGCCTTTTACGTGGACTCTATCTTTCAGACAAATCCTTCGTCCACCTCACGCACCGCAGGTGTCTTCTAAACCATAAAAAGTTCATTAACAAGACAAGCAGCCAAACGCGCCGTTCTATCTTGGATATCAAACTCTGGATTAACTTCCGCAACATCCAAAGCTTTTAGTTTTTGACTCGCTAAGATGTGTCTATAAAGTTTCATAAATGCAGGATCAGCCATCATTCCGTTATAAGCTGAAGCACTAACGCCTGGCGCAATTGCCGCATTGAAAACATCCATACAAATCGTTACGTATAACACATCCACACTTTCCAAAAATCGATTCACTTCAATATAAAGTCTAGGTAAATTCTCGAAAAATAATTCCTCTGCAAGAATGTAATTCATGCCCAATTGATGAGCCGTATCGAACAATTTCAGCGTATTACTATTTCTTTGGATTCCGATATGCAAACTGTTAATTGGTCCTTCTTGTGCAATTTGCCAAAATCCCGTCCCCGAACTTGCAAGACCATTTTCAGGTTCGCGATTATCAAAGTGTGCATCAAAATTTATAGTGCCAATTTTAGCATCAGGAAAAGCTTGTCTCACACCCGAATAATGTGCAAATGTTATCTCGTGTCCACCACCAAGTCCGACAGATTTTCCTCCTTTCTTCAAAACCTTCGAAACCTTCGTTGCAAAATCTTCTTGACTCGTTTCTAGATTTTGATTTTCCAAAACGACATTTCCAAAATCTAATAATTTAAAATCTGCCTGTACAACAGGAAAGTTCGACATATTCTTACGAATAATATCAGGAGATTTTGCAGCGCCAACACGTCCTTTATTACGTCTTACACCTTCATCGACCGAAAATCCGTGGATTGCAAAAGCATTCTCCGTAACGTCAGAATAATTATTGGAATTTTTAACACGTTGGAATACTCTATGATACAACGCCTCATCACCATCAAAACGACCTTGCCAATCAAACGCCATCATTATATTTTTTCACCGTTAATAAAAGTATGTTTTGCTGACATTCTACCTTGATAATACAAGACGTTGTTGAAGTTATCCGTTTCAAAACTTACAAAATCTGCTTTCTTACCTTTCGCGATAACGCCACGATCTTCAAAACCAAGCGCATAAGCCGCACGATAAGTCATCGCCGCCCAAACCTCCGCGGTCGTTAATTTTTGGAACGTTGCCAAAATAGCAGCTTGCGTAATAAGATTCCCCATCGGTGCCGACCCAGGATTCCAGTCACTTGCAATTGCGAAAACAGCACCTGCATCTAACAATTTTCTGGCTGGTGCAAATGGATCGCCCAAACCAATACTTGCGCCTGGCAAAGCAATAGCAACAGTATTAGATTTTGCTAAAAAATCAATATCCTCATCTGCAGTTGCTTCGAGATGATCCGCAGATTGCGCACCAACTTCAACCGCTACGCAAGAACTTCCTGCCGTGAATTGATCTGCATGAACAGTAATCAAAAAGCCCATTGCCTTTGCTTTTTCCAAAAACACTTTGGACTCTTCTGGCAAAAACGCAGACTTCTCTATAAAAATATCAACACGCTTTGCTAAATCTTCTTCTTTAACTTTAGGAAGAATTTTCTTTAAAATATAATCCAAATATTCTTGATTTCCTCCGTCGAAATCTTTCGGTTTAAGATGCGCCGCCAAACATGTAGGAACTAAAGTCGCTTTAGTTTGAGCCTGAGCTTTTTTAACAATTCGAAGCATTTTTAACTCTTCGTCGACATTTAGTCCATAGCCGCTTTTAATCTCAATTGTTGTAATTCCTAAACTTAAAAGATAATGGATTCTTTCTAAAGTTGCTTTTAACAATTCCTCTTCAGAAGCTTCACGTGTATGTTTCACGCTACTCCAGATGCCACCACCAGCCTCAGCAATTTCGAGATAGGTTTTGCCAGCATTTCGCATTGCAAAGTCATTAGCTCGATTTCCACCAAAACAAATATGCGTATGCGCGTCCACTAAAGCAGGCAAAAGCACTTGCTCAGTGTCGATTAGGTCAATTGAAGCATTAGGATTATTAGCTTTTAATTCTTCAAAATCACCAATTGTTATAATTTTTTCGCCATCCACCAATACCGCCGCATTGACTTGTATTTCTAAGGATTCGTCATTTATTTTTCCTCTTAATGGAAGTTTATCTAAAGTTACAATTTGTTTAAAGGGGCCTATAATTTTCATAAATAAAATTTAGAGCAATAAATTTAAGAATAATGTTTTATCTACGCCTCGTGAATGGCGATCGGATTTTAATTTAAAACAAAAATGCAGCTTTATGCCTACACAAAAAGCTGCATTTTTTATAATGAAAAATCTACACCTACTTAGCGTGATTCATCGTGTTAGCATCAATATTAATTTGTAAACCTTGTGCCACACGCATTCCTAACTCGATATTTGCACGGAAGAAATGACACAATTGTCTGTTAATAATCAAATCTCGATGTGGACCCGAAATTCCACTCATTGATGAAATAATGTTACTAATCAAAGCATTTCTCTCATCGGTATTCATAGCTTTTGTATACAGCAATCCGGGTTGAGTATAATGATCATCATCGTTCTCATTTCGATTAAAATTAGCCACATGATTGTTATCTAATTCGTATTCAAAATTTTTATACGCAGCATCGGGATCAACGTTATCAAAGCTATTTGGATAATAATTTGAACTGTCTTTGTAGTTACTGGAATCTGCCATAAAACCATCTCGTTGATAATTGTTAACGGCAAAAGGACAACGATTAACTTCTAAAAGATGCGAGTTAACACCCAATCTGTAACGATGTGCATCTGGATATGAAAATAATCTACCTTGCAACATCTTGTCTGGCGAGAAGCTAATTCCGTCAACTAAATGACTCGGTGAAAAGGCAGCCTGTTCCACGTGAGCAAAGTAATTAACAGGAATTTCATTTAATTCCATCTCGCCTACTTCTATTAACGGAAATTCTGAATGTGGCCAAACTTTAGTCACATCAAAAGGATTCCAACGGAAATCTTTTGCTTGCTCTTCTGTCATGCTTTGTATGTACAAGGTCCATTTTGGAAAATCGCCGGCTTCGATAGCATTCACCAAGTCTTCTTGCGCAAAATCTGGGTTTTCACCTTTCATTTTGGTAGCTCCTTCGTTAGTAAAGTTCTTGATGCCTTGTTTTGTTTTAAAATGAAATTTGACCCAAGTTCTTTCATTCTCAGCATTAATCATCGAGAAAGTATGCGAGCCAAAACCGTGCATGTGACGATAACCATACGGTGTACCACGATCCGACATCAATATTAAAACTTGGTGAAGTGACTCTGGATTAAAACTCCAAAAATCCCACATCATTGTCGCACTTTTAAGATTGGTCTTAGGTTGTCTTTTCTGAGTATGTATAAAGTCGGGAAACTTTTTTGAATCTTTAATAAAAAAAACAGGCGTGTTATTTCCTACCAGATCCCAATTACCATCTTCGGTATAGAATTTTAGTGCAAAACCTCTTGGATCTCTTTCTGTATCGGCACTTCCCTTTTCTCCTCCAACGGTAGAAAATCGAGCAAACATTTTGCAAGAATTTCCGATTTTTGAAAAAAGTTTTGCTTTTGTATATTTAGTAATATCGTGGGTTACTGTAAATTTTCCATAAGCACCTGTCCCCCTTGCATGGACTACACGCTCGGGTATACGCTCTCTTACAAAATGCGCCAAGTTTTCTTGAAGTATAAAATCCTGCAATAACACAGGCCCATGTGGACCAACTGTTTGAGAATCTTGATGTTCAAAATAGGGCGAACCAACTGCAGTCGTTAACTTATCCTTGCTCATAAAAACTAAGTTTTGGGAGTCTAAAGTTACGCATTATCTCATTATTTTATGAAGAATAGAGCATAATTATTAGTTAAAAGAAAATGCCTTTAAAAAAATCAAACAATTGAAAAAAATATTCACCAAACAAATTAATAGTTATATTTGTAATAGATAAAGTATATTAAAGTGAACATTCAACAACTAGAATATCTTATTGCTGTCGATAAGTATAAACATTTCGGAAAAGCTGCTCAGGCTTGTTTTATCACACAACCAACGCTTAGTGCGATGATACAAAAATTTGAAGAAGAACTAGATCTTAAGATTTTTGATCGTACAACACATCCAATTCGTACCACAGATGCGGGAAGTGTGATCATCGACCAAGCAAAAGAAATTGTTGATTCGGTCAACGAACTAAGAAATAAAGCGCACCAGCTTAACAACATACTTGCGGGTAAAATAAATATCGGAATTATCCCAACTGTGGCTGGCTACATCCTGCCAACCGAGATTTTTAGTTTTATTTCCAAAAATCCACAGATCGATCTTAACGTTAAAGAAATGACAACCGAAAATGTCATTAAGGCTTTAAAATCTGGAGAGTTGGACGCTGGAATTATTTCTACACCATATGATGCAGCCAATGAATTCTACCATGACTTCTTATTTAATGAAGAATTAATGCTTTATGCAACTGATGAAGATTGTCAAAAGAAAGAAGAACGCTTCATTGTTCCTGAAGAAATAGATGTTGACAAAGTTTGGTTACTAGAAGAAGGCAATTGCTTGAGAACTCAATTTGAAAACATTTGTCATTTAAAAGAGAATAAATTAAAACCTAAAAACTTGGACTTCGCAGCATCTAATGTCAACACATTAATCCAAATGGTTGATAAGTTAGGTGGTATCAGCATAATCCCAGAAATGGGCATTGAGCAACTTGCACCAGAGCAAAAGTGTAAAGTAACAAGATTTAGAAAACCTTTCCCTTATCGTGAAATAAGTTTAATCTATTACAAACCAACTTACAAGCAAAGAATTATTGATGAATTGATTACAGAAATAAAATCTTCCATCGAGGAACGCCTTAATTACTACAAAGCGCCTAAAGATTATAAAAATGTAAAACCTCAGTAAATGAGGTTTTTATATTTTTATGATACATTATTTTGCAAAGACAAAAATAGTATTTAACTTTGCATCTCAAACTAGAGGAAAAATTTGACCTGATTGCAACCTCCATAAAAAATGCTAAAACAGAATTATCTTTTTAGTTCCTTTTATATTGCAATCGCAGGTTTTTCTACAATTAAAAAAGGAATATTATGCCATATTTATTTACATCCGAATCGGTATCGGAAGGACATCCTGACAAAGTTGCGGATCAAATTTCTGACGCGCTAATCGACAATTTTTTAGCTCATGACAAAGACTCAAAAGTTGCTTGCGAAACACTAGTAACAACAGGTCAAGTTGTATTGGCTGGAGAAGTTAAGTCAAAGGCTTATCTAGATGTACAATCAATTGCGAGAGACGTTATTAACCGCATTGGTTATACGAAAAGCGAATATATGTTCAATGGGGATTCTTGCGGTGTTATTTCTGCAATCCACGAACAATCGTCAGACATTAACCAAGGTGTTGACCGTGTGACTACTACAGAAGATTTTGAAGCAAAAGCAAATGCTCAAGGTGCTGGTGACCAAGGGATGATGTTTGGCTACGCCACTAACGAAACCGAAAACTATATGCCGCTGGCTCTAGATTTAGCACATCAAATTCTTAAAGAACTAGCTGTTCTTAGAAGAGATAATGATGCGATTAAATATCTACGTCCAGATGCGAAAAGCCAAGTAACCATCGAATATTCTGACGATCACAAACCCATCAGAATTGACAGCATTGTTGTATCAACGCAACACGATGATTTTGGCTCTGAAGAAGCGATGCTTGCTAAAATTCAGAAAGATATCATAGAAATCTTAATTCCTAAAGTGCGTGGTAAGCAAAAACCAGAGATTCAAGCTTTATTTAATGATCAAATTAAATATCACATCAACCCAACTGGTAAATTCGTAATCGGTGGTCCTCACGGTGATACAGGGTTAACTGGTAGAAAAATTATTGTTGATACGTATGGAGGTAAAGGTGCTCACGGGGGTGGCGCGTTCTCAGGAAAAGATCCTTCAAAAGTAGACCGTAGTTCAGCTTATGCGACAAGACATATTGCTAAAAACCTTGTAGCTGCTGGTGTTGCTGAAGAAGTTTTAGTTCAGGTTTCTTATGCAATTGGTATTGCAGAGCCATGTGGACTTTATATCAATACTTACGGAACGTCAAAAGTTGACCTTCACGATGGCGAAATTGCAAATCGTGTTACAAAATTGTTTGATCTTCGTCCGTATGCTATTGAGCAAAATTTAAAACTTCGTAATCCTATCTATCAAGAAACTGCGGCTTATGGCCACATGGGACGAGATTACTACATCGGATCCAAAACTTTTACAAAAGCAGACGGTAGCCAGCATACAATCGACGATTTAGAATTTTTCACTTGGGAAAAACTTGACCGAGTTGATGACATCAAAAAAGAATTCGGTTTATAAAAATATATTCAAAATCTTTGGCAGCTTTATTCATTTGAATAAAGCTGTTTTTTTTATTTTTGAATTTTAAATTTCTAATATGAATTTCAATAAAATATTTTTTATCATAAGTCTAATCTTTAGTACCACATTTCTCAATCAAACTAAAGCACAAACAACAACGCATTGGCTACTAAACACTGGTTATGCTTATCAAACACAAAGTTTCGGGGAAATCGGTGTTAAAGCTTTGTTTTTAAAAAACGATGATGTCCTGTACAGACTAGGCGGATCGGCGCTTTTGGGAAACGCAAATGGGAAATTTGCAGCTATTCCTAAACTACAAGGCGATGTATTATTAAATTTTCAAAAAGGTGTTGACCTTTATCACTCGCATTATTTTATTTTGGGTGCAGAAGCCACGACTAAGTATATTGCACCGAAAGTTGGTGTCAGTATTTTGGGAATAATCGACCTAACAGCAGGCTATGGCTTTGGGTTTTCTGGACAAAACATTAATGGAAAAGAATTGAAAGGCCTCAACATAAACTTCGGTCTAAATCTGCCATTTGTAATGTTAAATGATATGCTTAAATAATTTTAACACAATAAAAATGTTAAAATTAAAAATTTAAGATTTCGTTAACTTTTTTTTCCTATATTTACCAACACCAAATCACCAATCTATCGACAAAAATTTTATCTCTTTTATAAATAATTAATGAAGAAACTAAGGAATACGCAAGTATTTCTATGAATTCATGCGAGAGATAGAGTTATGAAAACGCAAACCGATAGTCAATTAATCCATTTTTATCAAGGAGGCTGTGAGACGTCTTTATCAAGGCTGATCCACAGACATCAGAAAGAATTGTTCAACTTTATATTTTATAAAGTAATGGACGAAGAATTAGCAAATGACCTTTTCCAAGAGACTTTTATGAAAATAATTGTAACATTAAAGGAAGGACGCTATAAGGAAGAAAACAAATTTATCCTTTGGGCAAAACGTATCGCCCACAATCTTATTATTGATCATTACAGACTAAAATCGAAACACATCAAAGTGTCGGAATCATCGTATCAAGATGAAGAATTTAGCATTTTTGACATTGTTAAAGAACCAGACGACAACATCGAAGATTTATTAATTAATCAACAAATTAACGATGATCTTTTCCGTATGTTATCCATGCTTCCTGACAATCAGCAAGAAGTTATTCGCTTAAGATTTTTTGATGGCTTAAGTTTTAAAGACATTGCAGAGCATACAGATTCTAGTATTAATACGACTTTAGGACGTGTTAGATATGCTCTTATTAACCTTCGGAAAATAATGGAAGATAATAACATAATTTTAACAAAATAGAATATAATATTTTCAGGCTTCCGTCGTTTTAAAAATAAATAGTAAAGTAGCCTATGAAAAAAAACGACACTTTAGTACTTAAAACTTTGAAACCCAAAAAGGAAACAATTGCATTTTTATTAAACTTCTCAAAAAGCTATGAGATAGTTAAATTAAAAAATGGAAGTGCTCTTGGGATCTTAAAGAATTAAGTTTTTCAACTTTAAATAGTTTTAGATTAATGAATACATTCATTTTGTATGGTTAAAATTGATTAGTTTTGTGCCTTATGGAAAATATAAGGCACATTTTTTTTGATCTTGATAACACGCTTTGGGATCATCGCAAAAATGCTTACAATACAATCAAAGATTTATTTTTAAAACTAGAAATCAACGAAAAATATAATATTGATTTTGAAAGCTTTCACAAGACATACGATCTTATTAATGAACATCTTTGGGAGTTAATTCGCGATGCTAAAATCGATAAAGACTACTTAAGAAAACATAGATTTTACGATACGTTTTTAGAATTTGGGGTAGATAATTTTGAGTTATCACAATATTTTGAAGAACATTTTCTAGATCGGATTCTATCTTATAATGACTTAGTTGAAGGCACTATTGAACTTCTTGACCACCTAAAATCTAAGCAATACAAACTACATATTATTTCCAATGGCTTTCAAGAAGTTACCGAAAGGAAATGTATTTTATCTGGTATTGATAAATATTTTGAAACGATAACCAGTGCAGATTCCATTGGTAAAAGAAAACCAAATGCAGAAGTTTTTAAGTTTGCTTTAAATGAAGCTAGAGCAAATATTGACGAAAGTCTAATGATCGGCGACGATTGGATTGCTGATGTCATTGGCGCCACCAATTTTGGAATTAAAGTCATATATTTTGATGCATTAAATGAAAAAATACATCAAATGGAAAATGTAAATATTGTCGATCACTTAACCGAAATAAAAAATATAATTAAATAAAAAAACCGCTAATTGCGGTTTTTATATTTTATAAAGAATCTAAATGCTCATCTGTAAACTCCATATTATGGAAAACATTTTGCACATCGTCATCATCCTCAAAACGCTCTAACATTTTCATATTAGCTGCAAATTGCTCTGTTGTAACTTCCTTAGAATTATTTGGAATACGTTGCAATTCTGCACTTTTCGCATCTATTTCAATTTCATCCAATTTATGAGATAGTGTTCCAAAATCTTCAAAAGCTGTTGTTACGACTACTTCAGTCTCATCTTGATCAATTTCTTCGGCTCCTCCATCAATCATTTCCATTTCAAAATCATCCCAATCCATTGTAATGTTTGCTTTGTCAATAGTGAAAATCCCCTTTCTATCAAATAAAAATGACAATTCTCCATTTTTGCCAAGATTACCATCAAACTTATTGAAAATAGCTCTTACATTAGCCACAGTCCGAGTTGGGTTATTCGTAGTACATTCTACAAAAAAAGCAACACCACCTTGCCCATAACCTTCATATGTAATTTCTTCATAGTTTTCCGCATCAGCACCAGCAGCTTTCTTTATTGCGCGCTCTACGTTATCTTTTGGCATATTAGCACCTTTTGCATTTTGAATGCAACGACGCAATGCAGGATTAGATTCGGGGTCAGGACCTCCGGCTTTAACAGCTAATGCAATATCTTTTCCTATTTTAGAAAAGGTTTTGGCCATCTTATCCCAACGAGCCATTTTTGATGCCTTTCTATATTCAAATGCTCTTCCCATTTTAATCTGTAATTTATTCTACAAAAATACTTTCAATTCGTGAATTATAAAAATTTTTGAACAAAAAAACACCCTCAATTGAGGGTGTTATATTTAGAAAAATAAGTTAATTATTTTTTCTTTTTAGCTGGAGCTTTTTTCTTAGCTGGAGCTTTTTTAACTACTTTTTTCTGAACTATTGGAAGATCTGACTTCTGCATTGACTGCCAAGCCTCTCTATTAACAGCAGTTACAACTACTTTTCTATCGATAGCTCTTTCAGCATCAGAAGCTTTTTCATCAACTGTAGCTTTTTGCTCACCTACACCAATAGATTTCAATTGATCTCCGCTAACTCCTCTAGCTTCAAGAGCTCTTACTACTGACGCAGCTCTTTCTCTTGAAAGTTTTAAGTTGTAAGCTTCTGAACCTTTTTTATCTGTTTGACCTTCAACTAAGAATAAACCATCCTTAGAACCTTTGATAATTGTAGACGCTTGATCTAATTTTGGATTAGATTCTGCCTTGATAGAAGACTTGTTGAAGTCAAATAAGATACCTTGAAGTGCTCCTGTAGCTTCTGTTGCGTATGCATCAGCAGGCTTAGGACATCCGTTGTACTCTTTAAGACCGAATACAGTAGGACAAGCATCGTCTTTATCTAACACACCATCACCGTCGGTATCTGGCCAAGGACAACCGTTGTTTTCAGCTGGACCTGCTACTGTAGGACATTGATCATCTTTGTCTAATACACCATCACCATCAGTATCTGGCCAAGGACAACCGTTGTTTTCTTTTGGACCAGCAACATCTGGACATTGATCATCGATATCAGGAATACCATCTCCGTCTGTATCAGGACAACCTTGGAATTCTGCTAAACCAAAAGTATCAGGACATCTATCTTCTTTATCTGGGATACCATCTTTATCTCTGTCAGTATTACCAAATCTGAATAATAATGAAGCAGATGCTTGCCAGAAATTAGCGATATTAGATTTATCAACTGGAGTTGAAACATAATCACCTTGAACACCTAAACCGAAGTTTTTAGTAACCCAAAGGTTTAAACCTGCACCTGTTGCTACAGTAAAGTGATTAGCTTTACCAGTTCCTCCATCACCATCAAATGCTGTATAAGTACCCCCACCTCTTACTTTAGCATCAGTAATAGGGAAATTCACACCTGTGTAATCATGTCTTAGGTAGTTAGCACCAACTCTTAAGTAAGGATCAAACCAAGAATCTTCATTCCAAAGACCGTTGAATTTAAATTGAAGACCAAGACCTGTTTGTAAGAAGAATTCTTTATCAAGACCAAATCTTTTGTTATCAACATTCCCAACTGTCGTTTGCCAGTCTAAAACCAAATATTTGTTTAAGTTTCTAGCAACAGTTAATTTTGATAAAGGTGGAGTAATAGAGTATTTAGAAACTCCTAATAAATTTTCTTTAACGTTCCATGCAGAGAAAGTCCCACTGAACTGGCTTCTTTGCGCTACGTGGTTCACTCCGTGCATACCAACTCCGATAACCCAAGGGTTAGAAGTCGTCTGAGCGAAAACAGTAGAGGCAACTGTAAGTGCCAATGCTGAAATTCCTAATTTTAGATTTTTCATAGAATTAAATGATTAAATAATTGATAATGCAAAATAAATATAATTTTTCTTTAAAAACAAAGTTTTTTTAACTTTTCTTTAATAGTCTTTGAAGGTTAACTTTATTCTCTCTGTCTTTTATAGCCTCTCTTTTATCATAAAGTTTTTTCCCTCTAGCCGATGCAATAAGAAGTTTAGCCTTTCCTTTATCATTAATATATAATTTTAAAGGTATTATAGTATTGCCAATATCCTTTAACTTTTTTTTAAGTTTTTGCAATTCGTATTTATGCAGTAGCAACTTTCGTGCCCTTCTCGCTTTATGATTATAAAAAGTCCCCAATTTATACTCATCTATCTGCATATTAATAACATAGAGGTCGCCATCTGTAAATTCACAAAAACTCTCTGATATAGATGCTTTAGAAGACCGAAGTGATTTAATTTCAGTACCAGTCAAGACAAGACCAGCCTCGTATTCGTCTAGAATTTCGTATTCGAATCGCGCTCGTTTATTAAGAATATTAACAGTTCTTTGGATTTTCATATGTGTATATATAGTATAAGTAGATACAGTTTATTATACCAACTTATTTTCGTAAATTTGCACAAATTTACAAAACTCTATGTTAACAGTATCTAATTTATCATTACAGTTCGGAAAAAGAGTACTTTTTGATGAAGTCAATATAAAATTTACAAAAGGGAATTGCTACGGTATCATTGGTGCCAATGGTGCTGGTAAGTCAACCTTCCTTAAAATATTAAGTGGAAAACAAGAAGCAACGACTGGTAATGTCTCTTTGGAACCAGGCAAAAGAATGTCAGTTCTTGAGCAGGATCATTTTGCATTCGATAATTTCACCGTATTAGAAGCGGTTCTTCGTGGCAACAAAAAATTATTTGAGATAAAAGAGGAGATGGACGCTTTGTACGCTAAAGAGGATTTCTCTGACGAAGACGGTATTAAAGCTGGAGAGCTTGGTGTTATCTACGACGAAATGGGGGGATGGAATGCTGAGTCTGACGCACAAACGATGTTATCTAACGTAGGCATTAAAGATGATATGCATTATCAAATGATGTCAGAACTTGAAAACAAGGATAAAGTAAGAGTGTTACTTGCTCAAGCTTTATTTGGAAACCCAGATGTTTTGATCTTGGATGAGCCTACCAACGACTTGGATATCGATACAATCGCTTGGTTAGAAGATTTCTTAGGTGGTTACGAGAACACAGTTATTGTTGTATCGCACGACCGTCACTTCTTAGATGCGGTATGTACGCACATCGGCGATTTAGATTATTCTAAACTTAACTTATATACTGGTAACTACACATTCTGGTACCAAGCTTCACAATTAGCGACAAGACAAAGAGCTCAAGCTAACAAGAAGGCGGAAGAAAAGAAAAAGGAATTACAAGACTTTATTGCGAGATTTAGTTCTAACGTTGCGAAAGCAAAACAAGCAACTGCTCGTAAAAAAATGATTGACAAGTTAAACATCGAAGATATTAAACCATCTTCTCGTCGTTATCCTGCCATTATTTTTGACCAAGAAAGAGAAGTTGGTGATCAAATTTTAGAAGTTAAAGGTTTAGAAAAAACAAAGGATGGCGAATTATTATTCTCTAACGTTGATATCAACCTTAAGAAAAATGATAAAGTTGCGATCATTTCCAGAAACTCTTTAGCAATTACTGAATTCTTCCAAATTATTACAGGAAACGTAGAAGCAGACAAAGGAAATTACCAATGGGGTGTTACAACAACTCAAAGTTATATGCCTCTTGACAACTCTTCTTTTTTCCAAGAAGAAATTAATCTTGTAGATTGGTTACGTCAATTTGTTTTAACCGATGAAGAAAGACACGAAGAATATGTGAGAGGTTTCTTAGGTAGAATGTTATTCTCAGGTGATGAAGCGCTTAAATCTAGCCAAGTACTTTCAGGAGGTGAAAAAATGCGTTGTATGTTCTCTAGAATGATGCTTAAAAAAGCCAATGTTCTTGTAATGGATGAACCAACCAACCACTTAGATCTAGAAAGTATCACGACATTGAACAACTCTTTGAGCAACTTCAAAGGAAACATTCTTTTGTCTTCTCATGACCACGAAATGTTACAAACTGTTTGTAATCGTATTATTGAGTTAACGCCAAAAGGTGTTATTGACCGCGATATGTCTTACGACGAATATCTTGAAGATAAAAAAATAAAAGAACTAAGAGACCAAATGTATTCTTAATTTCTTTTTAAAAATTATAAAAAAAAGCCGCAAACAATTTGCGGCTTTTTTTTATTTTAATAAAGATTATTTCGTAAGTTTAGTTGTAAGCAAAGTTACAGTTCCTGTATCTTTCCAAAGACCATCTTTCTTAGCTCTTTTTTTGATTGCTTCAGCACGCTTATTACTATCAGGATGCGAGTTGAACATCTTTTGAAAACCACTCTGTTTTGCACCACCATCCTCAGATAACAAGGCTAGTTTTTTAAAAGCTCTATACGCCCCAACAACATCGTAGCCATTCGCCTTCATAAAATCGTAAGAATAGTTATCCGCTTCCGACTCCTGCTTTTTGCTGTGAGATGCGTCTAACATTGCATTAGCCATTGCACCAAGCTGACTATTATTAAGTGTCGCAATTGTCTTAGAACTTGCCGATGCAGCATCTGCATTAGTAAAAGTTAAAGCCTTAATTTTAAGAATTTCTTCCAGTATAAAAATTATAATCCTTTATTACTATATTGATGAATTCAAGATCAGAATATGAAAAATTGGTAGTATCAAGTTTTATCGTTTGTTTTATTTTATCTGCTAATTTTTTAATGATAATGTTATCTTTTGATTTTATTGCGCGCTCATAATTTTCTTTGATGATTCGCATATCGTTATCATTTAGCAAAATAACCTGTGGAAAAATAGGCACATAATCTTCTTTAAGCTCCTCCAAAATTGTATGCGAAATATTAAATTCACTTTTTAAAGAAATAACAGCACAACCCGAAGCAACATCTCCCAATCTTTGGTTGTATTTTGAAGACACCATACTTATCAAACCGACAACACCAAAATTAGAATAAACATCAATAAGTCGCATGAACCATCGCATAAGATAATCGCCAAATGTAGCCTGATAACCGTCTATTTTTACAATCCTAATTTTTAATAATCTTTTACCTGGCGTTTGCCCTTCAAAAAGGCTTTCCAAAACAAAAGTGTACAAGATGACTGGTAAATAAAAGATTGATAAAAAAGCACCGATAGACCAACTATCCCAACCTTGCATTAATCCGCCAATACCCAGAACATCAAAAAGAATCCAAAAAACTGCAAATCCGTAAGCTGCTTTTATCAAAATATCAATAATGAAGGCAAAAAATCTTTCGCCAACACTAGCAATTTTAAAATTAATGTTTACATTTTGAGATGTATTGATGCCTATTTGATTCATTTTTTTGTTACATTAGCAAAATCATGAGAGAAATCGCTTTCATTAAACAAAATAAAGAAAAATGGTTGGAAATCGACCAAGTCATTCAGGGAAAAATTAAAAAAAATCCCGATGACTTGTCATCTTTATACATAAGTATTGTCAACGATCTCTCATACGCACAAACTTATTACCCAAAAAGTAAGACAACAATCTATCTCAATTTTTTGTCTTCGCAAGTTTTCCAAAAAATATATAAGACAAAACGTGTTGAAGAAAATCGCTTCAAGTCATTTTTTCTACAAGAAGTCCCACTAATCGCTTACCAATACCGAAGATATCTACTCTATGCGATTTGTTTTTTTGTAGCATTTACAAGTATTGGCGTTTTGTCATCCATCTATGATAAAGATTTTGCAAGACTTATTTTGGGGGACGATTACATCAACCAAACTTTAGAAAACATAAAAAAAGGCGACCCAACCGCCATCTATGGGACAGGTTCTACTTGGGGCACTTCTTTCGTCATAATCCTTAATAATTTATATGTTGGTGCGAGACTCTACATCTACGGTATATTCGGAGGAGTTGGAACCATCTACGCATTGTTCCAAAATAGTGTTATGCTAGGAGCTTTTCAATATTTTTTCAAAGACCAAAGTGTACTACTAGAAAGTGCTAAAGGCATTTGGTTACACGGGACGTTTGAGATTATAGCAATGGTTATCGAGGCCGCCGCAGGACTTATTTTGGGAGCATCAATACTATTTCCGAAAACCTATTCGAGATTCGAGTCTTTCAAAATCGGATTCAAAACAAGTATGAAACTTTTTCTAAGTACCGTTCCGTTTACAATAATTGCTGGCGTTATCGAAGGCTATGTTACAAGACATGCGCAGGTTATGCCACTTTGGGCTAACTTGGCTATTATCATTATTTGTCTATCAATAATTGGATTCTACTATGGTATATATCCAAGAATGCTTTATAAAAAACACACAAAACATGCAGATTTTTCAGGAGCGAAACTTCGGTAATTTGGTAAGTGACACATTTAATTTTTTCCGAATTTATGGAAAAGATTATTTTAAAAGTTACTTCATCATCAATGGTGCGTTATTGATAATAATGACATTGTTAACGATATTTTTCTATCGCGAGTTTTTTATGCAAATTTTCGTTGCTAATGCTGGTGGACAAAGCTATATGTTCGAAAGTTATTTTAGTAACAATTGGCCAATTCTTGTATTGGTGGGCATTATTGCTTTTATTTTGCTTTTTGTTATTTCTACTGTTGTATACACATTTCCTATTTTCTACATGAAGCGCATCGGCGAACATCAAACCAAAATCACAACCGACGAGCTGCTTTCTGATATGAAAAAAAATATCGGGAAATTTTTCATATTCTGTTTAGCAACGTGCTTTATTGTCGCTCCAGTTATGATGGTTATGTTGGCTATTTCCTCTTTTTTAATTGTAATTCTAGTAGGTTTTTTATTATTAATATTATTAGCGCCAGCATTTTACAACGTACTTTATCTAACCTTGTACGATTATATGAGTACTAACAAAACATACTTCGATGCGCTCAGCAATGCTGCTAGAACCGTTTTCGGAGATATGTTTAATACTCAAAAAACAAAATTCTGGAAGTATTGGGGATCAACATTAGTTCTTGGTGTTATCATCTACATTGTGAGTATGGCATTCTCGATAATTCCGTATTTTATGATGATCGGGAACATGAGTCTTAACCCAAATTATGACCAAATTAATGATCCAAGTACTATTTTCTCCGGCGTAATGGGCGTTATTTTTTTTGTAAGCTACGGCGTTTCTATTTTGGTCAGTTCTATTGTGTATAACCTAATGGCAGTTAATGCAGGTTTTATGTATTATGACAGTCGACAGGATCTACACCGCGATCTTGACATTCATGAAATCGATACTATTGGTAATCAAACAGATGCGTAAGTTTTTAGTCATCATATTAATGTATATTTTTGTCCCTATTTTTGGACAAGATTATGATGTTGTGGTTCCGCCAAAATCGACAGCAGTAACAGCTATCGAAACTCTTGCCGAAACCGATTCTATTTTAAAAACTAACTACCAGACAGACAACACTGTAACGACGAGAAAATTTAGTCCCAATTATTACAAAAAATATCAAGGTGAAGATTTCGATTATCGCTTAACAAAACCGCGAGAATCTATTTTTGCAAAGTTTTCAAAATGGTTAGATAAGGTTCTAAATGCACTATTTGGAAATATCGATACACCAAACACTTTCAAATACACGGATATTATCATTAAGTTTTTTGTCATTTTGTTGGTCGGTTTTTTACTTTATTTCATCATCACAAAATTCTTTTTGAAAGACGGCAGTATTTTCTTTAGTAAAAAGAATAAAAAAATAAAAATCACAACGGAAGATCTTAAAGAAAATATCCACGAAATCAATTTTGAAAATACGATTGCCGAATACGAAGCAAAATCCAATTATCGTATGGCAACGCGTTATCAGTTTTTATCATTATTAAAAAAACTTTCTGATCGAAAATTAATTGACTGGAATATTGAAAAAACCAATCGTGACTACAGTCGAGAACTTAAAAACGATGATCAAAAAACACAGTTTAATAGACTGACAAACATTTTCGAAAACGTTTGGTATGGCGAGATAGAGCTTGACCAATCGCGTTATGAGTCCTTCAAATCCTATTTTAATAACTTTAAATAATGAGTAAAAATTTCAAAATATATCTTGGTGTTTTTCTCGTTATTTTAGCAATAATGGGAATTTTCCAAGTCAATAAAAAACTAATTGTAGATTGGCGCAAAAATTTTGATCCTAACTCAAAAACGCCTTTCGGACTTTTCGTTTTTAATAAAGAAGCCGATCATCTTTTTGGGAATAATCTAGAGCGCATTAACCAATCGCCTTACGATTATTATTCTAAAGAAAAAGAGACGCCGAAACACAATATTTTAATCATTGAAAAAAATCTCGACACCGAATCTTGGAGAAAAATCCTTGATAAAGTTAATACTGGTTCTAGCGCCATGTTGATTTCTAGATCTCTTCCCGAAATGTTGGAAGACAGCCTGAAGTTTAGACTTTGGATTAACAATTCGGACACAAAATACAATCTAGAATTTACTGAGGTCAAACTAAAAACAGACACTTTACTTATCAACCGACTGCCTGACAGTCGCGGTTTTACGAAGATTAATAAAAGCATTGAGATTTTAGGTTATAATAAAACTTCAGGTTTCGGAAACGACGAATACAAAAACACCAATTTTATTAAGGTTAAACATGGTCAAGGTTATTTTTATTTGTATTCGGAACCGAGTGCTATTTCCAATTATTATCTTTTAAAATCGCGGTCTGCTTATCCTACCAAGTTATTTTCGTTCCTACCTCAACAGAAAACAATTTGGTTTACAGAAAGTAAATCTGCGGGCAATTCGCAGTCGCCGATGCGTTTTATCCTTGCAAATCCACCATTGCGTTATGCTTTATATATCGCAGTTTTAGGATTGGCTTTGTTTATGATTTTTAATGTTAAACGAAAACAGCGCATCGTTCCAATTGTAGAACCATTAAAAAATACGTCGTTAGAATTTGTAAAAAGCATCGGAAATTTATACCTACAAGAAGGCAACTTCCATGATATGATGGCGAAAAAAGCGCAATACTTTTTACACAAAATTAGATTGGATTTGTTAATTGACACTTCTAATTTGGACGAGGATTTTATTAAAAAATTAAACTTAAAAACGGGTGTCAAAATAGAAACTATTCAAGAAGCTGTATCTTTAATCAGGAAAGCGCAAGATCCTTATTCTATTGTTATGAAAGAGGATTTTATTAAAATGAATAGTCTTCTCGATGACATTTTAAAATAGATTTTGAAAATTAACAATTATGGAACAACAAGATCAACCAAATAGCGACTTCCAGTCAAGAATCGATATGTCTGAACTGAGCAACAGCTTACACCAAATAAAACAAGAGATTTCTAAAGTCATCGTGGGTCAAGACAAAATGATCGAACATCTTTTGGCGGCGCTTTTATCCAACGGACACGTGTTGATAGAAGGTGTTCCTGGTGTTGCTAAGACTATTACATCAAAACTTTTGGCCAAAACGATTGATGTTGATTTTAGCAGAATCCAGTTTACGCCAGATTTGATGCCGTCAGATATTTTGGGAACATCGGTTTTTAATGTTAAAGAATCTGATTTTAATTTTAAAAAAGGTCCAATTTTCTCAAACTTCATTTTGATTGATGAAATTAATCGTTCGCCTGCAAAGACGCAATCGGCGTTGTTTGAGGTGATGGAAGAACGTCAAATTACAATGGACGGCGTAACTTACCCAATGGAAGAACCATTCTTGGTTATCGCCACTCAAAACCCAATCGAGCACGAAGGAACCTATCGCCTTCCAGAAGCACAACTTGACCGTTTTCTTTTTAAAGTTGAAGTAGGTTATCCTGATCTTAACCAAGAAATTGAAATCATTAAAAACCAACATCACAACAAGCTTGACGACAAAACCGATGTGGTTAACAAAGTCGTAACTGGACAACAATTAAAGACTTATCAAAATCTTGTAAAAGATGTTGTTGTTGAAGAAAAACTGATTGAATATATCGCTAAGATTATTGTTAATACAAGAGAAAACCAATTCTTATATCTTGGTGCTTCGCCTAGAGCAAGTTTGGCTTTGTTAACAGCGAGTAAAGCTTTTGCCGCAATTCGTGGTCGTGATTTTGTAACGCCAGACGACATTAAAGAAGCCGCACTTGCAGTCCTAAGACACAGAGTAATTGTCGCACCAGAACGCGAAATGGAAGGTCTAACTGACGACGAAATTATCCGCCAAATTTTAGAATCAATTGAGATTCCACGTTAGATTTTTAAAAAATTATGAAAGCACTTTACCTCAACAACAGATTATTCTTCGCGCTAATACTAGCGGGCATTATCTACGTGTTGGCTTTCTTTTTTCCGATATTGATTTGGCTGGCACATGTTGTTTTAATTTTGATTTTAATTCTAGCTTTCGTTGATTATCATATTTTATTTAAGGTAAGAGATGCGATAAAAGCGCAACGGATATTGCCTGAAAAATTATCGAACGGCGACCAAAATCCAGTTAGAATCGATGTTAAAAGTAATTATCCTTTCAAAACTAGGATTAAAATTATTGATGAAATTCCGTTTCAATTCCAGAAAAGAGATTTTTTTATTCAGAAACAGTTGGAAGCCAAGTCGGAAATTTCTATGCAATATATTTTGGAACCGAAAGAACGCGGTGAATATAGTTTTGGGAGCTTAAATGTCTATGCAAATTCACCGATTGGTTTTGTTGCTAAACGTTTTCAGTTTCAAAAAGATGCGTTGTTACCGAGCTATCCGTCATTTATTCATTTAAGAAAATATGAATTGATGGCGCTTCAAAATGAATTTCAACTTGGAGGCATTAAAAAAATTCGTAAGCTAGGACACACCATGGAATTTGAGCAAATCCGTGAATATGTCCAAGGCGACGACATCCGAAGCATCAACTGGAAAGCGACTTCCAAGACCAATCGACTGATGATTAATCAATATCAAGACGAAAAATCACAACGTATTGTCATGCTCATCGATAAAGGTCGCACGATGAAAATGCCCTTCAATGGGTTGAGTCTTTTGGATTATTCTATCAACGCCACGATGGCTTTGTCACACATTATTCTTAAAAAAGGCGATCGCGCAGGCATGATGGCTTTCTCCAAAAAGATGGAAAATCGAGTGCCTGTTGATAATAAATCTGGACAACTTCGCAAGATTTCAGAGGCTTTGTACAACATCCAAACTAATTTTTTCGAGAGCGATTACAACCGACTTTATCAAGACGTGAAATTTAGTCTCAACCAACGAAGTTTAGTATTGTTATTCACAAATTTCGAAACTTTGGATGCTCTAAATCGCCAAATTAAATATTTAAGAGGCATTGCTAAAAACCATTTATTGGTGGTTGTGTTTTTTAAAAACGCTGAGATTAATGCCTTGTTAAAAACCAATCCTGAAAGTATCCAAGAAATCTATGATGAGATTATCGCTGAGAAATTTGAGTTCGAGAAAAAATTGATTATTCAAGAATTAAAAAAATACGGAATCTACTCTGTTTATACACTTCCGGAGAATCTCAACATTGATGTTATCAATAAATATTTGGAGATAAAAGCGCGCGGAATTTTATAATTTTACATCAGGATTCTCGATACAATTTTTCTTGCTTCGCCTCGAAAAACCACTCGAATTGACACACTTAGTAATACAATAAAATTTTAAAAATGAAAATACAACTTAATAGAATCAACGACGATTATTTGTTCGAATGTAGTAACCAAAACGGACATTCGATTTTAATTGATAACACGTCAAAAGAAGGTGCAACAGGTGTTTCGCCAATGGAAACAGTTTTGATGGCAGTTGCAGGATGCAGCGGAATTGATGTTGTTTCGATTCTCAAAAAGCAAAGACAAACGATTACGGATTTCAAAGCGGAAGTTGAAGGTGAGCGTGTGCAAGTTGACGACGCAAAACCTTTTAAACACATTAAAGTGATTTTTAAACTAGGAGGGGAAATCGATCCTAAAAAAGCTCAAAAAGCGGCAGAACTTTCATTTGAAAAATATTGTTCGGTGTCCAAAACTCTGGAACCTAATGTTGAAGTTAGCTACGAAGTCTTTGTTAATGGCGTGAAAGCTTAAGTTTAAACTAAAAATTTAGATAAGAAAAAAGTCAGCAATTTTGCTGACTTTTCTATTTTTGAAAGAATGGTTTTATTTTTTTATTAAACCTAATTCTATTAATCTTTCTGTTAAGAACTCACCTGCTGTGATGTCATCGAAAGCTTTTGGATGTTCGTCATCAATTGTGTTTTCGAGAACATTTAATGGCATTTCGCTGATTGGATGCATAAAGAACGGAATCGAAAAACGAGAGGTTCCCCACAATTCTCTTGGCGGATTTACAACTTGATGAATGGTAGATTTCAGTTTGTTGTTAGAATGTCTAGACAACATATCGCCAACGTTAATTACCAATTCGTCATCTTGTGCAATCGCATCAATCCATTCACCTTGATGGTTCTGAACCTGAAGTCCCTTACCTTGTGCACCCATCAATAACGTAATCAAGTTGATGTCACCGTGCGCAGCTGCTCTCACAGCATCTTTTGGCTCATCTTGGATTGGTGGATAATGGATCGGACGTAGGATTGAATTTCCGTTTTTGATATAATCATCAAAATAAAACTCGTCCAAACCTAAGTAAATTGCCAAAGCGCGCAACACATAAATACCCGTCTTTTCTAATTTTTGATAAGCTTCTTTACCAACTTCATTGAATTTTGGTAACTCATCAACCATCACATTTTTAGGATATTCAGCTTCTAGTTTGGGATTGTTTTCGACGTATTGTCCAAAATGCCAAAACTCCTTAAGATCGCCAGTTGTACGACCTTTTGCAGATTCTTTACCAAAAGAAACATAGCCACGTTGTCCTCCAATACCTGGAATCTCGTATTTAGCTTTTGTTTCTAATGGAAGGCTGAAAAAGTTGCGTACTTCTGAGTACAGATTTTCAACCAATTGGTCATCAAGAAAGTGACCTTTAAGTGCTACAAAGCCGATGTCTTCGTAGGCTTTTCCGATTTCATTTACAAATTTTTGTTTACGTATCGGATCATCCGATAGGAAATCACGCAAGTCAACACTAGGAATGTTTTGCATTGTTTGTAATTTTTATACGAATGTAAATTTAAGCAAATTTTCAAAGGCTATAATACAATTTCATGACAAATTATTTTTAACCCAAACAGCATCAAGAAATACGATAAAGTTTAAGTTTAAAAAAAGGTAAGTGCGTTGCTTGTTTTAAGCCAATTAAAAAAATTAAACATAAAAAAACAGCTTCATTTTCATAAAGCTGTTTTTTAATATTTAAAGAAAAATCTTATTTGTTCATCGACATTAAGAATTCTTCGTTGTTACGTGTATTCTTGATATTCTTCATCACAAAGTCCATCGCTTCCACAGGATTCATATCAGAAAGGTATTTTCTCATAATCCACATACGTTGCTGTGTTACCTCATCTTGAAGCAAATCGTCACGACGTGTACTCGAAGATACCAAATCTACTGCTGGATAAATACGTTTGTTAGCAATTTTTCTGTCCAATTGCAATTCCATATTACCTGTCCCTTTGAATTCTTCAAAGATCACTTCATCCATTTTTGATCCAGTGTCGATAAGCGCAGTTGCGATGATCGTCAAAGATCCACCTCCTTCAATCTTACGAGCTGCCCCGAAGAAACGTTTTGGCTTGTGGAGTGCATTGGCATCAACACCACCAGAAAGGATTTTCCCAGATGCTGGTGTAACTGTGTTGTAAGCTCTTGCCAAACGCGTGATAGAATCTAATAAAATCACAACATCGTGACCACATTCTACCATTCTTTGTGCTTTTGACAAAACAAGGTTGGCTACTTTAACATGCTTTTCTGCAGCTTCATCAAAAGTCGAAGCGATAACTTCGGCATTCACACTTCTTTGCATATCGGTAACTTCCTCTGGACGCTCGTCGATCAAAAGTACCATCATATAGGCTTCTGGATGGTTTGCAGAAATAGCGTTGGCGATATCTTTTAATAAAATCGTTTTACCAGTTTTTGGTTGCGCCACAATCATCGCACGTTGACCTTTACCAATCGGTGCAAAAAGATCTACGATTCTTGTTGATAATGTTGAATTACGCCCAGCAAGATTAAATTTTTCTTGTGGGAAAAGCGGTGTCAAATATTCAAAAGCTACACGATCTTTGATAAATTCTAAATCTCTACCGTTAACTTCTGTTGGCTTTTGTAAAGAGAAATATTTCTCACCTTCTTTTGGAAGTCTCACGATACCTTTAACAGTGTCTCCCGTTTTAAGACCATAGTTTCTGATTTGCGCTGTCGATACATAAACGTCGTCCGGCGAAGAAATATAACTAAAATCCGAAGAACGTAAGAATCCGTAGTTGTCTGGAAGAATCTCCAAAACGCCTTCGATGGTTACAAGTCCATCAAAGTTAAATTCTTTCTTAGCTGGCACTTCTTCCTGCTGAGATTGTTGTTCTTTATTCGGATTGTTGTTGTGATTGTGTTGTTGGTTACCGCGATTTTGGTTTTGTTGACCTTGAGAATTCCTGTTTTGGTGTTGCGGCTTTTGCGTTTGTTGTGGTTTGGGAGCGACAGCTTCTATTGGTGTAGTGTTTGTTGTGCTCTCGGGCTGCGTTTCTGCATTGTTAGCTTCTTCAGCTTTTGGTTCTTCCGTTTTTGGAAGTCTCTTGCGAGGTCTCTTAGTTGTTTTGTCTGCTTCCTGTTCCGAAGTTGCTTCTACTGTTGGCGTTTCTGCTACTGGAGCAGCAACCGGTTGTTCTTCAACTTTTGCTTCTTCGACTGGGGCAGTTTCTGTAGCAACTGGCTCTGGCTTAGCTTTTGGCTTTCTACCAGGTTTTTTGGCTGGTGTTGCTTTTTGTTCTGTTGCTTCTTCTTTAATTTCCACTTCCTTCATAAGTTGGTTGTTGGCTTCTAAGTAGGATTTTATTTCGGTTTGATGCGTTGACTGATAATCTAAAATCGCAAAAACCACTTGTTCGTGTTCGGGTTTTCTACTGATTTTAACGCCTAAATCTTTTGAAATTTGAGTCAATTCGTCGAGCGACTTTGACTTCAGCGTATCAATGTTAAACATAAATGTTGTAAAAAATTGTATTTTAAAACTTTGTAAGTAAGAAAGTTAAACCAGGCGGCTTAATTATTTTCTGAGTGATTACTATGCAAATCTACATTAATTTTTGAAATACGCAAAAATTATTTTAAATTTGCCTAATCTTTTAAAGATAAAGAAGATACTAAAATTTTATGATCCAAAGAATACAGTCCGTTACCATGTTCTTTGCTGTATTATCAGCAGTCTTTTTATTTTTGACTTCGCAAGATGTTGTCATTGTAGAAAGTTTACCGGTAATGCTTATTGCATGTATTGTCCTAGTACTTTTGGGCTTGCTAAGTATTTTTAGTTTCAAAAATAGAAAAAGACAAATTCTACTGAACAACATCAGTATGGTTATAAACGCTTTGTTGATCGGTTTGTTGGGGTATTGGTTACTAAGTTTATCCGGAGGAATTAGTTTTCCTGAGAAGGGTATTGAGCCAATTTTCCCGTTGTTGGCGATTATCTTTTTACTCATGAGTAATTTGTATATCCGTCGCGACGAGAGGCTCGTAAAATCTGTCGACCGTCTTCGATAAATCACACAACGATTTTTTTGAGTTTAAACAGCTTCTTATTAAGGAGCTGTTTTTTTTATGTTGTTACGGAAATGCATTACATTTGTAGCTTAATAAATTTTCAATGAATTTATATAGAAGAATTCTACGATTTGCTGCTCCACACCAAAAATATATCTACGCTAGTTTATTTTTCAATGTTTTATATTCACTATTCCAGATAGCATCGTTAGGGACAATTTTGCCAGTGTTAGGCATGTTGTTCGGAACTATAAAAATGGAAGACCAACTTGTAGAACCAATATATGATGGGCACATTTCGCATTATTTTAATTATCTAAAAGAATATTCTTATTATTATATTCAATCTCAAGTTAACGAAAAAGGTGCTTTAACCGTTTTGGCTTGGCTTTGTTTGATAACTGGATTCATGTTTTTACTTCGTAATATTTTCCGTTATCTGGGCGCTTATTTACTTATTTTCTATCGTGTTGGCGTGACAAAAGATTTGCGAAGTGCGATGTATAATAAGATTTTAGCCTTACCCGTTTCTTTCTTTACAGAACAAAGAAAAGGTGATTTGATGTCCAGAATGTCGAACGATGTTGGCGAAGTCGAGAACAATATTTTAGGAAGTTTGGTGGATTTAATCAATTCGCCGTTCATGTTAATCAGCACTTTGGTGACTTTATTTTATCTAAGTCCACAATTAACTTTATTCAGTTTAATCGTTTTACCAATTATGGGAACTCTTATTTCTTTAATTGGGAAAAGTCTTAAAAAAGATTCTCACGAAGCTCAAAACGAATTAGGAAACATCTTCTCGATCGTTGATGAAACCTTAAAATCTTCCAAAATCATTAAAATCTTTAATGCTGATAAATTACTAAGTAATCGCTTTTCTGGTTCGATGACAAAATGGATTAATAATTCTGTAAGTCTTGGTCGCAAAAAAGAATTAGCATCACCAACCAGCGAGTTTTTGGGTGCGTTAACTTTTTTAATGATTACTTGGTATGGCGGTAAAGAGATTATCGTTAACCAAAGTATTCGTCCAGAAGATTTCTTGGTATTTTTAGGTATTTTCTTCCAAATTTTACCGCCTATCAAAAGTCTTTCTTCTTCGATTTCTAATGTACAAAAAGGTGAAGGATCTTTGGTTCGTGTGATGGATATTTTGGACGCTGATGTTAAAGTTGATGAAATTCCGAATCCTGTGCCAATTTTTGAGCTAAAAGACAAAATCACTTTTGAAAACGTTGGTTTCTATTACAATCAAGAACATTTAATTCTAAAGAATTTTAATTTAGAAATTAAAAAAGGACAAACTGTCGCTCTTGTTGGACAAAGTGGAAGCGGAAAAACAACGATCGCAAACTTGCTAACGCGTTTCTATGACGTGTCAGAAGGCAGTATTAACATTGATGGCGTTAATATTAAAAACTTAAACTTAAAACAATACCGTTCGATTTTAGGAATGGTTACACAGGAGTCGGTTTTGTTTAACGACACAGTTTATAACAATATTGCGATGGGTAAAGAGAATGCAACTCGCGAAGAAATTATCGAAGCTGCGAAAATTGCTAACGCCCACAACTTTATCGAAAGTCTTCCTGTAGGTTACAACACCAATATCGGCGACGATGGTAACAAACTTTCTGGCGGACAAAAACAACGTGTTTCAATTGCGAGAGCTGTTCTCAAGAATCCTCCAATTATGATTTTGGACGAGGCAACTTCTGCGTTAGATACAGAGTCTGAACGTTTTGTACAAGATGCTTTAGAAAAAATGATGGAAAACAGAACTTCGCTTGTTATTGCTCACAGATTATCAACCATCCAAAAAGCTAATCATATTGTTGTGATGGAAAAAGGTGAAATCGTCGAACAAGGCAGCCATCATGATCTTATGGAAAAAAATGGTGTCTACAGAAAATTGGTTGAGTTACAAAATTTTGAGTAGGTATAAATTTGCTTACAATCTATTTTAAATATAAAGTGATGTCAAATCTGGCATCATTTTTTTTTGTCTTTTTTAAATTTTAGTTTTAAAATGAATGAATTTTTAAAAGACATCATAAATAATCCAAAGCAACGAAAACAGCATAAACAACTCTCCTATTGATATTTACACTAATTAAAATATCAAGATTCATGAATTTTAAAACACTTAATTTTTTAATAAAAAAAGGCGCTTAGTATTTTTGAGCATCAGATATTTAATAAAAATCATGAAAAAAATCTACTTAGGCGTTGCAATTAGTTTATTATCCATTACATTTTTATTTTCGCAAAAGAAGTTTAACTTTCTTAATCAAACATTTGGGACTGCTATTTACGGCATTAATAAAAACGGTCAAGGTGTTATGGGTTTAAGATATTATAATTTTGCTACAAATACGCTTACCGCTGCCGAATCACAAGTTGGAGCTCTTGCATCAGTCAACGATAACGGACAATATGCAGGCGCTACTTTTTAGGATGAAGTCAATTATATTTTTCAACCAAATTTTAAAAAATCTAGCAATTGGCAAGCAATTCCTGGGTTTTCGGAGTCTGTCCCAAGTCAATCTCAATTTACAACTTACAAAATTTCGCCAAACGGAAAATGGGTTGTTGGGCAAATGTCAATTGGAACAGAACAATACGGAATGTTTGTTTTCAACACCGAAACAATGGAAATGAAACGCGTGATCGGTGGCGATTATGAGCATTATGCCGCTTATAACGTTAACGATAACGGAATTGTCGTAGGCTGCGCTGACCTTTACGGGACTTGGTACAAAAAGAACGCCTGTCTATCTTAATGTTAATGATATGCAGGTTAACGAATTTTCGCCAAGGCCTTCAGCCATTCTTAATGCGGCAGGCGGCATCAATGCGAACAATATCATTGTTGGAAATTATAAAAACCAAGCTTTTTATTACGATCTGAACAATAATAATTTCCAATCAATAGATAATTCCTGCAGGTTCTATTTCGTGCTCTTTAATGGACATCTCCAATACTGGAGTTGCTTTTGGTTTCGCAAGTATGAGCGGAAATTCCAGAAAAGCTGTCATTTATCATCCTTCAATGAGAAATACTACCATGTATTTAACAGATTTTCTGTCTTCTAACGGAATCGATTTTTCGACAGCAACAGATCAAACTTTAGGAACTGCATCAATAATTTCTTCAGATGGAAAATATATTGGAGGCTTCATCAACTCAACAATGGCAGCATTTGCGTATGGTTGTGCTGTTTATCTAGATGACGCAACTTTAGGAACTACCAATAATCTTACGACATCCAAAATCTCATATATCTTAATCCCGTGGCGGATAAATTTAGTAAAAAAATAAATGAAAATATTTCTAACATCGAAGTATACAATATCGCTGGAACAAACACTCAAATTCTAAAAACACAAAACAATGAAATAGATGTCCGTCATCTGTTGCCTGACACTTACATTATCAAATTTAATATTGGTAATACAGTCTTTAGCGAAAAATTTATTAAAAATTAATTGTGATCCCCAAATGAAAAAGAGCGAAAATTTCGCTCTTTTTTTATGCTTGATTATGTTGAATATTATCAATTAAACTCAAAACTTTTAATTTTTGATCTGCATATTTAGCTTGAAGTTCAGATCCTTCGCCCATTCTTCGATAATATTCTAAAGCTTTTTCTGCAAAGAATTTTTTGTGATAATCACTAACATCGGGAACATTGGGAAAATTGGTATGGAATAACATTTCGTAGTAAGCTTGCCATTCGCGTTCGTTTTTGTCTTCCAGCATCATTTCAGGAGATTTTTGTCGGACGTGCAACATCTCGTGAGCAATCATATTAATAACTAAATTAAATTCAAAATCAAATAAATTTCGGGGTATTAAAACCATTTGACGCTCACCAATATCACCATTTGCAGTCAACAAAATAGAGTTTTTCTCTAACTCGTCGCGAAAACCAAAACCTTCTAAATTTGGATGATCGAGCTCAAATTCATAAACAAGAAATTTAGCCAAATCCAAAATTTGATTGTTCTCTTTATAAGCATTAATGTTAAACATCAGCTGATCGTAATTCATCCTATAAATTTTCACGAATGTAAAAAAAACTTTGTTTGTGCTAAATGTTTTTCTCGCCTTTATTCATTTTCTTCATCGCATTCACCTTCACCTTTCTAAACGGTCGAATCATTTTTTTAATTGGTCGAAGTGATCGTAAATAAATGGTTACAACCAAAGAAATACAAGCTGCTGTTCCGAGCGCGCCACCAAAACCTTTAAATTCTTTGGAAATATTGTGATAAATCAAAGTGAAAATAATTGGAGCGATAAATAAATTGAAATTTTTAAAATGTTTTCTTGACGAAATCATCCCAATGAAAGTTGATCCAATCACGATGAACGGAATATCTTTCGGTAAATCAAAATGCCAAAACCACGTATTGAACTGGTAAAATCCGCCAACCAACATGGCTATTAACCCTGACGCTCGAACGGGACCTAATTTTAAATTTTTGTTTAAATGATAGGTTAACCAAGCGCCAGAAGTGGCTAAAACGATATTGATGATCAGCGTTTCTACCATGGCAAAAATAATTTATAGATGACATACGCGTACAAAACGCCCATAAAAGCTAAAGTTCCCAATTTTCCTCCAATTCCATGGAAATAATGATGCGAAAACGTATAAAAAACCGCCGTTAAAATCGTTGAAAGAAATATAAAAATATAACCGTACGGAAGTTGCGTCATACCCACGAAAGCGCCACAATAGATGGCAATCGGCCAATGCGCCGCCGATTTCATTTGATATTCTATATTTCGTGTAAAACTTCCTGTAAAACCTACCAATCCTGCAGCAAAAACGGTGTTTAAACCAACAGTAGTTTGTAAAAAATAGGTTGCAAAACTTCCTATCAAAAACCAAACGAACAAATCGTAATGTACTTCGTGTTTATGCTCGATGTGCAAACGGTGTTTTTTTCGATAGGACAAAGCCATTCCCAAAACAATCAACGAAAAAGCAATGAGAAACCAAGGTTTCAAAGTTTTTTCTTTGATGATGGCCACAATAAAATAAACCTGCGCAGCGATGAACAGGAATAATAATATTTTGGGAATTACTTTTTTAAAATTTTGCATTTAAATAAAAATAGGGCGATTAACGCCCTACTTCTTTATTCTTCAATAATCAAATCTACGCCTAATTTTTCGGCTAAGAGTTTTGAAATTTTTAATTTTAGCAGCTCAATATCAATATTTTGCATGGCATCGTTTGCGAAAGCGTAAAGCAACAAAGCTTGCGCTTCATTTTTCGAAATTCCTCGTGCACGAAGGTAAAACATCGCATCTTTATCCAATTGTCCAACCGTACAACCGTGCGAACATTTCACGTCATCAGCGAAAATTTCCAACTGAGGTTTGGTGTCGATTGACGAACCTTCAGAAAGCAAAATATTGTTGTTTTGTTGATACGCATTGGTTTTTTGAGCAATTTTATCTACAAAAACTTTCCCGTTGAAAACCCCATGAGATTTTCCACCGAAAATTCCTTTATAGTTTTGGTACGACTCGCAATGCGGTTGATTGTGATGTACCGCCGTGTGATGATCCACCAATTGGTCTTTGTCAATCACCGTAATTCCGTTCATAAACGAATTGATATTGCTTCCGTTTTGAATAAAATCTAAGTTATTTCGCACCAATTTTCCTCCAAAAGAGAAGGTGTTTACCGTTGCTAAACTATCTTTTTCTTGCTTAGCATACGTGTTGTCAATTAAATACGACGTGTCGCTATCGTTTTGAAGTTTATGCCAATCTGCTTTTGCATTTGGATAAACGAAAATTTCCGTCACCGAATTGGTGAACGTAAAACTTTCATCAAAATTATGATGACTTTCAATAACTTCTACTTTCGAATTTTCTTCAACAATTAATAAGTTACGTGTATTGTAAAACGTGTTTTCTTGTTGATTTTGAGAAAGATAGAACACATGAATTGGTTTTTCAATCACCGTGTTTTTTGGAACGTGAAGGAAAAATCCGAATTTGCAATACGCATCATTCAAATCCACAAACGTGTTGTTTTCCAACGCAATTGTATTGAAATATTTATCGAAAACAGCTTTGTGTTTTTCATCATTCAAAGCATGATTGAAAGATAACATTTCGATATTAGCAATCGAAATTTTCGACAATTCTTTGTGCAATTCTCCGTTTACAAACACGATGTAATCGAAGTTTTCCTCGCCCAAATGCAATGCATCAATTTGCTCTTTCGTAATGTGATGCTCATTGATTGGGAAAAAATTGTAGTCTTTTTTTACAATTTCCGCAAGGTTGGTGTATTTATATTCTTCGTCTTTCTTTGTTGGAAAGCCCAATTCAGCAAACTTTTGCAAAGCCGCCTTTCTTTTGTCATCGAGAAAACGATGCTTCAAGCTTTCTAAAAAAGAAGTATGATTTTCTAAAATTTGGTCTAATAGAGCCATTTTTTTGTTTTGAGTTTAGGGTTTAAGGTTAAGGTTGTGTTTCTAAAGAAACGTTGAACACCAAACTTTAAACTATTTAAGCAGCCAATCGTAGCCTTTTTCTTCTAATTCTAATGCAAGAGATTTGTCTCCTGTTTTGATGATTTTTCCGTCCGCTAAAACGTGAACAAAATCGGGTTGAATATGATTCAAAAGTCTTTGGTAGTGCGTAATTAAAAGCACAGCGTTTCCATCATTTCTGAATTTATTTACACCATCAGAAACAATTCTCAAAGCGTCGATATCCAAACCTGAATCGGTTTCGTCCAAGATTGCTAATTTCGGATTCAGCATCATCATTTGGAAAATTTCGTTTCTCTTCTTTTCACCACCCGAAAAACCTTCGTTTAACGAACGAGAAAGGAAATCTTTTTTAATTTCCAAGAGCTCAGACTTCTCACGAATCAACCCCAACATTTCTTTGGCTGGCATATCTTCAAGACCGTTTGCTTTGCGGTTTTCGTTCATCGCCGCTTTAATGAAGTTCGTTACCGAAACTCCCGGAATTTCCACTGGATACTGAAACGACAAGAAAATTCCTTTGTGCGCTCTTTCTTCTGGAGCATCTTCGATGATATTTTCACCTTCGAAAAGGATTTCGCCATCCGTTACTTCGTAATCTTCCTTACCAGCAATCACCGATGAAAGCGTAGATTTACCAGCGCCGTTTGGTCCCATAATCGCGTGAACTTCACCCGGTTTTATCTCTAAATTGATTCCTTTTAAAATTTCTGCGCCATCTTCAATTCTGGCGTGTAAGTTTTTAATTTCTAACATTGTTGATGTTTGAAGGTCTTAAGTTTAAGGTTTGAGGTTTAAGATTTCATGTTTAAAGTTCAAGGTTGTGAACGTTTAAAGTTCTTATGTTATTTGAAAGCCATTTTCCTTTATCATTAAACAAAAAACACTATTTATACTTGTTTCCTTTTATTTCTGTTTTGGAAAGATAAGTTATAAAGTTGCTTATTTTTCCGCTTAAATTTTGCAATTCTAAAAGCAAAGATTCAAAATTTTCTTGGTCGAAATATCCAAAATCATATGCTCTATAAACTTGAGAGCGAACTTCTCCAACCGAACCTTTCGCAACCGAAAGAAATTGTTTGAATTCTTTTGTTCCTCCTCTTTCAAATCCCTCTGCTGCGTTGTCCATTACTGAACCAATCGCTGCTAAGATTTGACTTTTGAATCTATGATCTCTTTTTAATTCTTCGTTTGCTTGAATTAAGTCATAAAGTTTTTTTGAAATTCTGCGAGCTTCAATCCAAATTTCTAAATCTTCGAATCTTGTGATTTTTCCCAACTTTAAACTTTATACATTAAACTCAAAACAAAACGTATTATCCTACACTTCCCTCTAACGAAATTTCCAGAAGTTTTTGGGCTTCGATGGCGAATTCCATTGGGAGTTTGTTGAGAACTTCTTTGCTGAAACCGTTTACGATTAATGCAATTGCTCTTTCGGTGTCGATTCCTCTTTGGTTGCAATAGAAAATTTGGTCTTCACCAATTTTAGATGTCGTTGCTTCGTGCTCCAATTGTGCGCTTGGGTCTTTGATTTCGATGTATGGAAAGGTGTGTGCTCCACATTCGTTCCCCATCAGTAAAGAGTCACACTGAGAGAAATTTCTTGCTCCTTTTGCAGACGGCATTACTTTTACCAATCCACGGTAGGAGTTGTTCGATTTTCCTGCAGAAATACCTTTAGAAATAATCGTTGAACGTGTATTCTTACCAATGTGAATCATCTTCGTTCCTGTATCAGCATATTGGTGCATGTTGGTAACGGCAATCGAATAAAATTCTCCGATTGAATTGTCGCCTTTCAAAATACAAGACGGATATTTCCAAGTTACGGCAGAACCTGTTTCGACTTGCGTCCAAGAGATTTTAGCATTTTTCTCGCAAAGTCCTCGCTTTGTTACAAAGTTGAAAACACCTCCTTTTCCGTTTTCATCTCCTGGATACCAGTTTTGTACGGTTGAATATTTGATTTCGGCATCGTCCATTGCAATTAATTCCACAACGGCGGCGTGCAATTGGTTTTCGTCACGAGATGGCGCAGTACAACCTTCCAAATACGAAACGTAACTTCCTGCATCAGCAATAACAAGGGTTCTTTCGAACTGTCCTGTTCCAGCTTGGTTGATACGGAAATAGGTAGAAAGTTCCATTGGACATTTCACACCTTTTGGAATATAGCAGAACGAACCGTCAGAAAACACTGCCGAATTCAATGCTGAATAAAAGTTATCACCTCTCGGAACAACGGTTCCCAAATGTTTTTTAACTAAATCTGGATGATTTTTAATTGCCTCAGAAATCGAGCAGAAAATAATTCCTTTTTCCGCTAAAGTATCTTGGAATGTCGTTTTCACGGAAACTGAGTCCATTACGATATCCACGGCAACACCAGCCAAACGTTTTTGCTCTTCGATGTTGATACCTAATTTTGCAAAGGTTTTCAAAAGTTCTGGATCCACTTCATCTAAACTTGCCAATTCTGGTTTCACTTTTGGAGCAGCATAATAACGAATCGCCTGAAAATCTGGCTTTTCGTATTTGATGTTCGCCCAATCTGGCTCTTCCATTTTTTGCCAAATTCGGAACGCGTCCAAACGCCAGTTGGTCATCCACTCTGGCTCCTCCTTCTTTTCCGAAATCATTCGGACAATATCTTCATTAAGACCCGTCGGAAAATCGTCATATTCGATGTCGGTGTAAAAACCGGCTTCGTATTCTTTGGTTTTAAGATCTTCTCGCAGATCGTCTTCTGTGTATTTTGACATTTAAGATTAATTATTAAAAAATTAAATGATTAAAAAATTAGCTCTTCTTTCTGTTATCTGTTTTCGATAAATAATCGATAAACTTTGATAATTGAACCGAAACGGCTTTACAATCATTAATTAAACTTTCTGTTTCCTCACCGTACAACATATTACAGAGATTCAACATATTTCTCACTTCTGCACAACTTCCTTTTGAATATCTCAAAAATCTTATAAGCTGAGCGTTGTTATTGTACTCACTTCCTTCCGCAATGTTATTGGAAATAGAAAGCACGGCTCTTTTTAGTTGATTGCAGAGTTCAAATTCCTTCTTGAATTTTTTTTGATTTAAAAGATCAAATATTTTCTTCGTTAGATCAATAGTTAAAATGTAAACTTTAAATTTTTCAAACTCTCGCGTCATTTTAATTTTTTAATCCTCTAATAAATAATCTTTTAATAAAATTTACAAAGAAAAACTCTCGCCGCAGCCGCAAGTTCTTGAGGCATTTGGATTGTTAAATACGAAACCTTTACCATTCAGTCCGCCAGAATATTCTAAAGTTGTCCCGGCAAGATAAAGGATGGATTTTTTCTCTACAACTACTTTTATACCGTTGTCTTCAAAAATTTGATCGGTTTCCCCTTTTTGGTTGTCAAACTTCAAGACGTATTCAAGACCGGAGCAACCTCCACTCTTTACACCTACTCTTATATAATCTGTCTCAGGATTGAAGCCTTCCTCAGTCATTAACTGAGCTGCTTTGGCTTTGGCCTGATCTGAAACTTTTATCATTGTTTTTATTTAGAATGATTTTTTATAGTGCAAAAATACAAACTAATTTCCGCAATCTCAAATCGATAGATTCTATTTTAGTAATTTAAGAATATATTAATAACTTTTAATGAAAGTTTAACCTATTAAATGCTTGAATTACTAGTAAGTATTAAGGTTTATTTTTATTAAACTTTAATTAACATCAGTAGATTTATTTTTTAAAGCAATTTAACTTTTAAAGTCAAAAAAACTCTAAACACTAAATTTGAATATGAAATATATATTAGGAATAATTGGAGTCATCATTTCGCAATTCGCGTTTTCGCAAGCGACAAGATTTGTTTATCAAGCTAGGATGACGCCAGATTCAACAAAAGTTACTGAAAAGAAAATTGAAAAAGTCTATCTAGATGTCGATGGACAAAAGTCGGTTTTTTATTCAGAAAATAAAGCAAAACGAGATTCTATCATGGCTAGAATGCGCCAAACTAAAAATTTTGATAGAAGTCAAATACAAGATTTACGCTCGATTATTGATTACATTGTAGAAAAAGATTTAGCAAAACAAAGTCTTAATTTCAAACAACGAATTGCTCGCGACCAATATGTCTATGAAGAGCAAATCCCAAATGCATGGAAAATTTTACCCGAAACTGTAAAAATTGGAAATTACCACACTCAAAAAGCGGAACAAGATTACGGTGGACGTACTTGGTATGCATGGTTTACAACAGATGTACCTTTACAAGATGGCCCGTACAAATTTGGTGGTTTGCCAGGATTAATTGTAAAGCTAGAAGACAGCAAAGGTGATTATAGTTTTGACTTAATGGAAAGTAAAAAAATTGCTGGCATACAATCACCCGAAAGTCGGGGCCAAGATATTAGCATTAAAAAAGATAAATTTTTGGCTCTGCAAAAGAAATTCCAACAAGATCCTAGCAGTTTTATGAATGCAAATTCTAATCGAATGGGGGGTGGACAACGTGGAAATGCTGGTGGCGGTCAGCAACAAGCTCCTAATCCTCAACAAATGCAAGACATGCAAAAGCGAATGCTAGACGACATTAGATCGAGAAATAACCCGATTGAAAAATTATAAAAAAATAGAACCACTTAATTGGTTCTATTTTGGTTTTAAAAGGTAGTATCTCACTAACTGTGTAAGTTGAAAAGTTATTCTGAAAAATTTTGAGCC
>NZ_DAMBQF010000009.1:0-87945 GCF_032062245.1 Soonwooa sp. | reverse complement strand
TTTTGCTAATAACTTTAGGGTTATAAAATGTCCGGTTTTTGGGGAGACTTACAAATTAATCTTTCTAATTTGAAGACAGGAAGCTATCTTGTTAGCATCATTCTAGAAAACGGAGCAACTGAAGTTTCAAAAATCATTAAAAAATAAATCTTTTTAAATTATATCATCATAAAAACGGCTTTCTATAAAGTCGTTTTTATTTTGAAACTTCTTCCCAAAATAAATGGTGCAAATCTGTTTATTAAATAAATTGGAATATACATTAGTAATAGTGTTGACAGACTGATAACTAGGTTATATAGTATTTGCTGTGCATTGGATAAAGGTTCAATACCAAGATAATCCGCTATTTTGAATAAAAACATATTTGAATATGTATGTAATGCTAAAATAATAATAGCATTTTGGGACATATACTTTATCCATTTTACTTTTCCGTTAGCCTTCATTAGCCAATTAATGAATGTCATAATCAAAAAAATAAATAGAAAACTATTCACTAATTCCAAAGTATATGTAATAATGCTAGACGGTGAAGTAAAGATGTAAAACGAAATTAATATCGAAATGATTATACTTAATAATATTGCGATGTATTTTGTATGATTACTACTAGTTATGAAGTTAATGATATCCTTACTAAATGTCGAAGAAATGCCGTAAAATAGTATGCCTATAAAAACTCGATCTAAAGAGTATGGGTAATTATCTAGATTAATAAAATAGGGTATAATTGATAGACCATATAATAGTATGACTTTAATGTTTGATGGTAAATTTTTAAATATTAAGAAGTACAAACATTGTATTATATATAAGCAAGGTATAAACCACATTACAATGTTAAACGACATCGGTTTGCCTAGTGCGTATTCTATAATTGGTTTGTAAAAAACAGCGTCAGAACTATCTTCAGTTTTTCCAATAACTAACCAATAAATATAGAAAATTATAAAAAACCAAAAATAAGGAATTAGCAATTGCTTAGCTCTTCGTGATGCAAAATTTTTAAAAGATATATTTTTTTTAAAACTAAATAATAGTCCAGATAAAAAGAAAAACATAGGCATTCTTATCATACTCAAAGTTCTATTTAAAAAATCGCCAAAATGTATTTCAGTGTGAAATAAGACAACTAAAAAAATACTTAGTAGTTTTGCGGCGTCTATCCAATTGTAGTTCTCTTTTTGAGATTGCTCCATTCTTCCTCAGTGTTTCATTTTTACTTTCTGCCGTTTAGATACCCAGTTTTATTATTTGCGAATATAACAAAAAAACCTCACCGATTTCGATGAGGTTTTTATGATAATTCTATCTGAACCGTTAGTAGTCTAAATCAGCTAAGGCCCTGCCGTTACATATTTCTTCTGTACTTTCCGCCAACCTCAAAAAGTGCGTTGGTAATTTGACCAAGAGAACAATATTTCACGGCATCCATCATCACTTCGAATAAGTTTTGTTGGTTTATTGCTGCGTGCTGAAGTGTTTTAAGCGCTTCTGCGGATTTGTCATTGTTGGCATTTTGGAAATTGTGCAAATTCTCGATTTGAGCTTGCTTTTCCTCCTCTGTCGAACGTATAACCTCACCTGGACGAACCGTCGGTGAGCCATTTTTTCCTAGGAAGGTATTCACACCGATAATTGGATATTCACCAGTATGTTTTAACCATTCGTAATGCATGGATTCTTCTTGAATTTTCGAACGTTGGTACATCGTTTCCATCGCACCAAGAACGCCACCTCTTTCTGTAATTCTGTCGAATTCTGCATAAACCGCTTCTTCAACCAAATCCGTCAATTCTTCAATAATAAAAGAACCTTGAAGTGGATTTTCGTTTTTCGCCAAACCTAATTCTTTGTTAATAATCAACTGAATCGCCATCGCACGTCGTACAGATTCTTCCGTTGGTGTCGTAATCGCCTCGTCGTACGCATTGGTATGAAGCGAGTTACAGTTATCATAAATTGCATACAAAGCTTGAAGCGTCGTTCTGATGTCGTTAAAATCAATTTCTTGCGCGTGAAGCGAACGACCCGAAGTTTGGATGTGGTATTTCAACATCTGAGAACGCTCGTCAGCACCGTATTTAAACTTCATCGCTTTTGCCCAAAGTCTTCTTGCCACACGACCAATCACCGAATATTCTGGGTCGATACCGTTTGAGAAGAAGAATGAAAGATTTGGAGCAAAATTGTTGATATCCATTCCACGAGACAAATAATATTCAACATACGTGAAACCATTTGCCAACGTAAATGCCAACTGTGAAATAGGATTTGCGCCCGCTTCCGCAATGTGATAACCAGAAATTGAAACCGAGTAGAAGTTTCTGACTTTATTTTCAATGAAATATTCTTGAACGTCGCCCATTAATCTCAACGCAAATTCGGTTGAGAAAATACATGTATTTTGAGCTTGGTCTTCTTTTAAAATATCTGCTTGAACCGTTCCACGAACTGTTGCGATTGTTTCGGCTTTAATTTTAGCATAAACATCTGCAGGAACCACTTCGTCACCTGTTAAACCTAACAATTTCAGTCCAAGACCGTTGTTAGAAGGTGGTAATTCGCCGTTATATTTTGGACGTTTTAGACCTTTAGTATCGAATTTTGCTTTTAAAGCTTCTTCAATTTTACCTTCAAGACCATTTTCTTCTAAATACTTCTCCACATTTTGGTCGATGGCAGCATTCATGAAGAACGCTAAAATCATTGGAGCAGGACCATTAATAGTCATGGAAACCGACGTCAAAGCATTAATTAAATCAAATCCTGAATACAATTTTTTAGCATCATCCAAAGTCGCAATAGAAACGCCGGCGTTACCAATTTTACCATAAATATCTGGCGGTAAAGCAGGATCTTGACCATAAAGCGTCACCGAGTCAAACGCTGTTGACAAACGTTTTGCAGGCATTTCCGCAGAAACATAGTGGAAACGTCTATTAGTTCTTTCGGGACCACCTTCACCCGCGAACATTCTCGTTGGATCTTCGCCCGTTCTTTTGAAAGGGTAAATTCCCGCGGTGTAAGGGAAACTTCCTGGAAGGTTTTCTTGACCTTTCCAAGCAATTAAATCGCCCCAATCGTGGTATTTTGGAAGTGCAATTTTCGGGATTTTAAGATGTGATAAAGACTCTGTTGAAGTTTCAACCTTAATTTCTTTTCCTCTAACGAAATATGAATAAAACTCCTCGTGAAAAGCCTTTTTAGTATCGTCCCAAGTTTTTAAGAAGTCAATATTTTCTTGGTGAAGTTCTTTTTCAGCTTTTACATACTCAGCATCTAAAACTTCATTTTGAATTAAATTTTTAACCGCATCAATGTGGTACATTGTACGAGCCAAATCGGCTTGTTTCAAAACTTGTTGGTCATATTGTGTGTTGTTCTCAACAATTTCAGAAAGATAACGAACTCTTTTTCCAGGAATAATCGTGGTATCACTCGTAATTTCTTGTTCTAAAAACTCTTGAAGACCTGTTGTACTAAATTTTTCGTTTACCTTTTTAACCAAAGTATTGAATAATTCTGTTGTCCCATGATCATTGAACTGAGAGGCTTTTGTAGCGAAAACTGGCATTTCGTCCAATTGACTTTCCCAAAGCAAATGGTTTCTTTGGAACTGTTTTCTTACCGCTTGTAAGGCATCCAAAGCACCACGTTTATCAGATTTATTTAAAGCAATTAAATCGGCATAATCCAACATATCAATTTTCTCCAATTGTGTTGAAGCACCGTATTCAGGCGTCATCACATACATCGAAACATCAGCAATATCCGAAACTTCCGATCCTGACTGACCAATACCTGAAGTTTCTAAAATAATAACATCAGGATGAGCCAATTTTAAAACATTCAAAGCGGTGTGAACGAAAGGCGAAACCGAAACGTTGTTCTCACGCGTCGCCATCGAACGCATAAATACGCGCGGGTCGTTGATGGAATTCATACGAATTCTGTCTCCCAAAAGTGCTCCACCTGTCTTCTTTTTAGAAGGGTCGATTGAGATAATTGCGAGTTTTTTATCTGGATTTGAACGCAAGAAACGTCTCACCAATTCGTCTGTTAGTGAAGATTTACCCGCACCACCAGTACCTGTAATCCCAACAATTGGAATATTTAAATCTTTAGCTTTATCATTAATTGCTGCTACCAATTCTGGCTTTTCGTCTGAAAAGTTTTCAACAGCAGAGATGATTTGCGCCAACTTTGCTGAATCTTCAAATTTTAAATCATTAACATCAGCAGCCGTAATTTTTTCACCTGTTGCGAAGTCTGATCTTTTCACCAGATCATCGATCATCCCTTGAAGACCAAGCTCGCGACCATCGTCTGGAGAATAAATTCTGTCCACACCATAATCCATCAAATCCTTGATTTCTTCGGGAAGAATTACACCACCACCACCTCCAAAAATCTTGATTTGTGGCGAGTTTTTCTCTCTTAAAAGATCATAAATGTATTTGAAATACTCGTTGTGACCACCTTGATACGACGTCAATGCAATGGCGTTAGCATCTTCCTGAATCGCAGTATTTACCACTTCTTCCGCAGATTTATCGTGTCCTAGGTGAATCACTTCGCATCCCGAACCTTGGATCACACGACGCATAATATTAATTGCTGCATCGTGCCCGTCGAAAAGCGCCGCCGCAGTTACAATTCTAACCTTATTTTTAGGGGTATATTTTTGGTTTTCCATATTCAATTTAGTAACCTTCAAATATAATGAATTCGCCTGATTTATTCAAAGCACAAAAAAGTATGAAGATATTGTTAAAGTTGTAAGCTTTCTTTTAAGAATCGATGTTTATTCACTATTTTTATCACCCAAAAAATAAATTATGAAAAAGTTATTACTCTCGGCTTTTTTTGCCGTTAGTTTCAGTATTTCTGTATTTGGACAAGAGATTACCTACTTCGATGAAGATTGGCAGCCTACTAAGAAAGAAAATATGAGCTATTATCGAGAAGCTTATAAGCAAGGTCAAGAAACTTTAATCAAAGATTTTTATAAAAACGGAACCTTACAAATGGAAGGTACGGCTATTGATCCAACGCCTGGATCAGAAGTCTATAACGGGAAAGTGACTTGGTATTATCCAGATGGAAAGCCACAAAGCATCAGCGAATTTAAAAATGGAGAAATATCGGGTATGTCCAAAAGTTATGATACCAAATGTCGTTTGACGGAAGATATTGTCTTTAGTGGAGAAGGCACAATGACGGGTAAGCATTACAGCTACAGTGATAAAGAACTCGAGACCGAATATAATAGTGTGACCGAATTTAAAAACGGTGATGTTGTGTATTCTCGTGTTTTCTTGAGCGAAGAAAATCCGATGGGTTATGAGTCTTTTTATAAAGATGGTAGTGAGACCGAAACAAAGTTTTATGGTCAGAAAGGTAAGCTTATTGGTAGTCGAAAAATGGATGCCGATTATAAAATAAAAGGTATTGATGTCTCGTTTGCTTACAATCCTTTTAGAATTAGCCGTGTTGATCAGTATGATAAAAATGGTGAGATAAAATCTTACGAACTCTTTTATATAACTGGCGAAAAAGCGCAAGAATATTCTAAAAAAAATAAAGAAGCCAGTAAGATTACTTTTAATAAAGAAGGAAAACAAATTGCAAAAGTTAATTATAAAACTAATCCTGACTTAAGTTATTTGATGGAGTATTCGGGAGAGGATTATACGTTTGGTTATGACAATGATGCTGTTGCGACGATTAGCGTTTATGACAATTTTAAAACCAAAAATGTCAAAAATTTTGATGAAGCAGGAAAATTAAAAGATGAAACGGTCTATGACGAGGATATGATCAAAGAAGTTATTTATTATAATCCTGACCAAAGTGTTAGATCAAAATTAATCTACGTTGACGGAAGTGCTAGCGATGGCGAAATGTATGATAACAATGTGACATCCAAATACGAAAAAGGAATTATGGTGTATTCTAAAGCGACTTATCCAGAGACGGGAAATACAGCTTACGAGTCTAAATACGATCCTGTTTTGAAAACATTTAATACTAATGTTTATGACGAAAACAAAAATTTAACCTATAGTTATAAGCGTTTTGAAGGCTCTTATAATTTTAGTGGAGAAGTTACGCAGTACAAAAATGGTAAACAGATTTCTAAAGCCACTGTTAATGAAGGATTGCTAGTCCATGGCAAATTGAGATATAAAGACTATTATGGAGAAATCGAACAAGAGATAAAGGATAAGTGGTTGTATACGAGAAAATATACCGAGAAAGGCTTGATGTTTTCGGAGTCAAAAGAGCTTTTAAAAATCGAAGATGACGAATATTACCAACCAACTTCTTATATTTACGAAGAATTTTTGTTAGGTCGAAATTAGATGAAGCGAGCAGTTATATATTTAGTCGTAGGAACATTGTTGAGTTTCTTATTTCAGTATTTTTTATCGGGAACAGGCTTGCCAAAAGTTGATTTGTATTATGCATTTGCTTTTGGATTGGGTTGGGGAATGGCATATTATGTTGATCGCCCAGATTGGGAACTTCCTAAAAAAATGGGATTTTCGTTAATAGGCGTTGTCTTGTTGGTAGCGATTGGTTTTGCGTTTTTCAATTTTGAAATTGCGATCCCTTCTATTATCAGATTTTCGACGGTTTTTGTTGCTTATTACTTAATCGCAAGTTTCCGAGACAGCAAGTCATTACGACAATAGAATTTAATTTTAATCATATTTAGAAAAAAGAAAGCGCCTCAATTTATTTTGAAGCGCTTTTTTGTTTTTTAAATATGAAATTAATGCATCATAATAAAACTAATGAGGCCAACAACCACTACTAAAAAGGAGAATACAAAAGTATTTAGTAAAAAAGTAAACCATCCTATCAATATGCTAATAATGCCATGCGATTTGTAGACGCGATGATGTGCGATAAAGAAATAGATACCGCTATAGATGATTAACAGGACTAGCAAGAAATTAACGATCTGTGCTAAAAATTACTTAGTCCCATAGCGCCGCTAAGTTTTATACCTAATCCAGCAATTAAAATCGTTCGTAGTAAAAACGAAAAATAATGCAGTGTAAAAATATCATGATCGAAATACCACCATTTTTTCTTGTTGTGGAAAATCCATAAAAAGAATGCAAAAATCGGAAGATAGATGAACAATGCCTTCGGTAGATTGTGGAAAGAGGTTTGTAAAATTTTGGTGTAGATTTCACCTTTTTTGACACCTTGTTCTTTTAGTTCAAAATATTTGTGAGCGAATGCATCTTGGAGCCATGTCAAACCTGCGATTTTATTTTTTGTGCCTTTGTCATAATCCTCTTGTGTTTTGTAATCAAGACAATTAATATCTTCGCTAATGCCATTGTCAGCATCAATTAATTTTTTCCAGCTAAAACTAACGTCTCCATCTGTACTATTTTTATTAATGATTGTTCTTAGAGAATCAATTTTGTTATTAACAATAGAGTCGGAGAGCTGCTTATTGCTAGGTTTTTTTAATCCTTCAGCACTTCCAGTAATATTTCGCGTTTTGCTTGTGATTCTTTCTTTGCAGCGGTGGCTTCATTTTGTGTTTTGTACGGATTGTGTGTACTATCAAAATGAATAGTTGAGAAAAACGCAAATAAAAAAAAAGTGACAAACCTGACCAAAATGTATAACTTAACTGGAGGGACAAATATTTGACGTTTGCCTTCTATATAGGTGTTGGTAAGCTTTCCTAGCTTGAAAAGACGATTTTTAATTGTTCCCCAGAATTGTCCGTTATAGTGTGTTAAATCCTCTATGAAATGGGTGAATAAAAAACGAAATGGCTGTCTTGTTTCTGTATTTTCTTGACCGCAATGTGGACAAAATCTTCCTTCTACGTAATGTCCGCAATTAAGACAATCTTTCTCATGCCTGATTTTTCCGTGGCTCATAATGTGATGATGTTTTCAAGCACAAATATAATTTTTCTGTTCAAATGATATTTAGAAAAAATGATGAACGGTAAATGAATGCAAAAAATGTTTGTAATTCGCTTTTATTCCATCGTGATAAATGTATAATATAATAAGCTAATAAGTAACAATGAAAACAACAGAAGATTAAAACTTAGTAAGCCAACTGCTGTAATAACACCAGTGATACCTTTTTTATCAAAGAACTTTTTGTAAGCTATGACGAAATGAAAAATTACAAATATGATAATTCCATATTGTAAGAACATAATAACTTGGTCTATAAAATCAATTTTTGAAATAATTTGTAAGCTTTCTAATAGGTACCAAACAAAAAAACTTATAATTAATAAAGTAAAGTAATGTATCGAGAAAATACTGTTGATGAAATAAGTGTAATTTTTCCTGTCAGAAAATATCCATAGCACAAGTGCAAACACGGGAAGGTAAAGGAATAATGCTGTCGGAATGTTGTTGACGAATTTGGATAATAATTTTTCGCTGATAAGATCGTCCGACCAACCTTCTTTTTTTAAAGAAAGTAATTTTTCATAAAAAGGATGATACAAAAAATATACATTTGGATGCTCTTGTAATGCATTTTGATCCATTTTCGAAACAACATCTTCTGTTAATATTTGCATATCATCTTCTGGTTCGTAATAGAATCTAAAGCTTTGTGTATGATGCAAGCTGTATAAAAATGAAGTTACAAAAAACACAATAAAACTTACAGCTATATAAAACCTAACGGGTTCTAGATGGCTTGCACGTCGTCCTTTTGTGTATTCTTTGGTTAAAAATCCAGGCTCTTTTATTAAAGTTTTAGTGCTTTTTATAAGGTTTTTGTCATATTTAGCCTTAGTTTGAAAATATGAAAGAAAAGCAAAATAGAAAGGCAAATCCAAGATTAAGTTTTCTTGTCCACAATGCGAACAGAATCTTACTTCAACAATATTACCACAGTTGAGACAATTATTCTCACTGCGTAAGTTTTTGGTTTTCATGGGTTAGTTTTAACAAATATACTAAGTTTTTCAGTAGTATAACTTATTATATTGTTTTGACAATTTTAGATGTTTAGTGTAGTTAAGTTAAATAATTAAAAGAATGAGATTTAATTTAGATTTTTATTAGAAATATTGAAAAGGATTTTTTATTCCAAAAATATTACTTACCTTTGCACACCTTTTATAGGGAAAAATTATGTTTAATCGTAAACGATAAATTGTGAATACATTAAGTTACAAAACCGTATCGGCAAACAAAGCTACTGCAAATAAAGAATGGGTTGTAGTAGACGCTGCTGGGCAACCATTAGGACGTATGGCTTCTAAAGTTGCAAAGATTTTGAGAGGTAAGCACAAAACGAATTACACACCGCATGCAGATTGTGGAGATAACGTAATCGTTTTGAATGCAGAGAAAGTAGAACTTTCAGGAAACAAGTGGGATGATAAGACTTATATCTGGCATACAGGATATCCAGGTGGACAAAAGTCTATGACTGCTGCTGAACTTATGAAAAAAGACAACCTAAAAGTTGTTCAAAAAGCAGTTAAAGGTATGCTTCCAAAAAACAGATTGGGTAGCGCTATCCTTAAAAACCTTCATGTATATGTAGGGACTGAGCATAAGCACGAAGCTCAACAGCCAAAAGTAATCAACCTTAACGAATTTAAATAATAAGTATGTCTACAGTACACAAAATCGGAAGAAGAAAAACTTCTGTAGCTAGAGTATACGTAAAACCAGGTGCTGGTAACATCACTATTAATGGTAAAGACGTTAAAGAATACTTCGGTACAGATGTTTTAGTATATAAAACAAACCAACCATTTTTATTAACAGAAACTGTAGGTCAGTATGACGTAACAGTTAATGTTTTCGGTGGTGGTATCACAGGTCAAGCTGAAGCTATCAGATTAGGCGTTTCAAGAGCTCTTTGCGAAATCAACGAAGAATTCAGAGGGATGTTAAAACCTCACGGTGTTCTTACTAGAGATTCTAGAATGGTTGAAAGAAAGAAACCAGGTCAGAAAAAAGCAAGAAAGAGATTCCAATTCTCAAAACGTTAATTTTTTTCAGACATCAGATTGGAGATGTCAGATTTCAGATTTTTTGTCTGCTGTCTCATATCTAAAATCTATTAATCTAACTTTAAAAATTGCCCGTTACGTTTAGCATCCAAACGCTTCTCCCATCTATAGAAGTTGTTGATTGTTTAAGAAACGGAAAGTAAACTAACAAAAAAAGAAAACATGGCAAAAGCAAATGTAAAAGACCTTCTAGAGGCTGGCGTACACTTCGGTCACATGACTAGAAAGTGGAATCCAAATATGGCTCCATACATTTTCATGGAGAAAAACGGTATTCACATCGTAGATTTACATAAAACTGCAGTTAAATTGGACGAAGCTTGTAACGCTTTAGAAAAAATAACTTCTGCAGGTAAAAAAGTTCTTTTCGTAGCGACTAAAAAGCAAGCGAAAGAAGTTGTTGCTAAACATGCAGCAGAACTTAACATGCCTTACATCACAGAAAGATGGCCAGGTGGTATGTTGACGAACTTCGTAACTATCAGAAAAGCGGTTAAGAAAATGAACGCTATCGATAAAATGAAGAAAGATGGTACTTTCGAAACTTTATCTAAAAAAGAAAGATTACAAGTTGATCGTCAAAGAGCTAACTTAGAAAAGAACTTAGGTTCTATCTCTGATATGGTGCGTCTTCCGTCTGCTATCTTTGTAGTAGATATTATGAGAGAACACATCGCTGTTACAGAAGCTAAAAAATTAGGTATTCCAGTTTTCGGTATCGTTGATACTAACTCTGATCCTAGAAAAGTTGACTTCGTTATCCCAGGAAACGATGATGCTTCTAAAGCTATCGATATGGTACTTTCTGTAGTATCAGAATCTATCAAAGAAGGACAATCTCAAAGAAAAGCTGAGAAAGAAAAATCTAAAGAAGAAGGGGAGAAGGCTACAGCAGAAAAAGATGCTGACTTCGAAGCTTAATCAACAGATTAATTGAAATAAAAAAAGGTTCAGAATTTATTCTGAACCTTTTTTGTTTTATTAATTGTAAATACAAAAAACTTAAGTACCAATACTTAAAATTATATTTTTTGAGATTGTTTTTTTTGAAGCATAAATCTTATCACAAACATTACAACTAAAATTATATTCACCTTTGTCTAATGTAAAGTACATGTTGCTTTTTGACGGAACAGCAATGTCTTTATGAGAAGATCCTCTTACGTTAAGAATAAGATTACATGCAGAATTATTTTCAAATACAATAATAACATCATTTTCTTCCGGATCTTTACCATTAATAATGTCATTAATTAAATCAACAAAATGTTGTAGTTGTTTAGCTTTATTCTCTAGTAACAGTTTATCATACAATGCTTGATTCATCGTATAAATAGGTTGGTTGAAATTTGGAGTAGGATGAACTGCTCGTGCTGACATTGCAGGGCCGAGATCACTTTTCATCCAAGATTGATTTTTTAATGTAGTAAGACGTTTTTTTAGAAAAGTCAAGTACTGATCATCACTATGAGCTTTACTAATATATTGTTGTATTTCTGATATATTATTACTTTTTGTGATATGATTTTTAGAATTATTGATAGTACATTGACTTAGCAAGAGTCCGGAAAATGCTGATAAAAGCAAGTTTTTCATGATTTAATTTGAAATCTGATATAGGTTATAGTTTTTCCTTTTGCTGAGAATAATTGCTCGTAATAAGTCTGTATTTCTCTTAGAAGTGGTGTTCCTGGTTCGTACTCTGGTGCACCATAAATATCGTGATGAGCTGTGATAATATTGTGTCCTGCGCCTTGCAAATAACCTAATGTATATCCATGTAAAAATTCTGAATCTGTTTTTAGATGAACAACACCTTCTTTCTTCATGATTTTTTTATAACGATCAAGGAAGTCAGGATGGGTAAGACGATGTTTTGTACGTCTGTATTTTATCTGTGGATCTGGGAAAGTAATCCAAATTTCGTCGACTTCATTTTCTGCAAAGAAGTGTTCAATCAATTCGATTTGAGTTCTTAAAAAAGCGACATTATTCATTTCAGATGTATGAGCTTCTTTTGCCCCAAACCAAAAACGAGCGCCTTTGATGTCAATACCAATAAAGTTTTTTTGGGGAAAAGCTTTGGCTAATCCAACACTGTATTCACCTTTTCCGCAGCCGAGTTCTAGGACAATAGGATTATCATTTTTAAACACGTCCTTTCTCCAATTTCCTTTTAAGGGATAATTGTTAAGTGCTTCCTCGCGGGTTGGTTGAAAGACGTTAGGTAATACTTTATTCTCTTCGAATCTTGCTATTTTATTCTTGCCCATTTTGAATTTTAATGAATTCAAAAATAAGAAAATTTAACTTAGCTTTAACAATTATTATGTTAAATTACAAGGCAGAATCGGTCAAATGTGAATTTCGTAGACGTCTTTGATAAATTGGAAGATAACGTTCGATATAAGGCTTCACCGCTTCGTAATTACCAGCTTCTGTCAAATAAGAAATATTATCTGAACTATAGATGAATTGCAAGAAATTTGGGATGAATTCTTTAGGGATTTTTAAACGTGTAAAATAGTCGTCGCCAAAATACTTTTGAATACCACTAATGCTTTTTTCCATCTTTTCATATTCATAAAGGCGCTTTTTCTTTTTCGCTTCCCCAGATAACATGTCGTAAAGACTGCTTATGCTAAGACTGTATCCGCCATCGCGAAAGCCTAACAACGGCTCTTGAGGCGAGGTGCCATCACCCTTCGGCGCAGGCAGTCCAATAACTTTTCGGAGTTCGTAAGATGTGTCCGTACTTTTAAGACTGGTTACATCTTTTCTCAAATTTCCGCTAGCTTTAAAGGCTGATACAACAACTTCTTGTATTTCGTAGTAGGCGATGCTCAACTCAACGAAGTTTTTATTTAATGCTAATAATTCGTTGGTTAAAGTAATGTCTTTTCGATCGGTGATAATTGAGGTGAATCTAATAACGTCGCCACTTTTTGCAGGAATACTAAAATTTCCGTTATAATCTGCTAAAACCGTGTTTTGTGTATTAAGATTGGTTACATAAAACTGATTAAGAAAAAGATTGGAATGATCTCTCAAATAGATTTCCCCATTGTAAGTTTGAGCTTTTAGAGAAAAGCTAAATATCGTGATAAAAAGTAGTAAAAGTTGTTTCATTTCGAGAAGCAAAAGTATTGAGAATTTTCCCTATTTGTTGTGTTTATGATAAATAAAAAGGGTTAAAGTTATATTAAACTTTAACCCAGAATTGTTAATTTGTTATAATTAAATTTTTAGTGATAGATTTTTTAATTGTTTTTAAGTAAAATCCAACCTTTTTGCTGAGTTGGCGAAGGTGCGCCAAGATCTGTCCATTCCAAAATGTACCAATAGGTGTCATTTGGCAGCGGTTTACCATTGAGTTTTCCGTCCCAGATGTAATCTTTTTTCTCTGCAGAATCATATACTTTTTTACCATATCTATCGATAATGATAAACTTAGCATCCGTTTTTGATTTTAATTCAGAATAATCAACATAATCATTTCGACCGTCACCATTTGGCGTAATGGTATTCTGTATTTTAAGAATACTAAGACTTGCTGTTGTGGGAGCACAATTACTCGATGTTTTTACCGAAACCGTATAGAGGCCAGGTTTGCTAACATCCGGAAAAACAAAATTAGAACTAAATCCTTGGTAATACGACGGACCTTCGAGTGCATATTCGTACGGAGGAACGCCACCTTCGGCTTTTACTGTAACCGTTGTGCCATCAATAATTATGGCTGTTATTTTTGCCGATTCAGCTTGAGTTACTTTAACTGGTTGAGAATATTTGCAGCCATTTTGTGCTTCAAGGACGACAACATAATTTCCTATTGAAGCATTATAAGTTTCTTTATCCCAAATTGGCGTATTAAGATCTTCCGCTTTGTACCAAACATGACTTCTGAAACCCGAACCAACTTTTAAATCGATGGTTGTACCGCTACAAATCGATTCGTCTTTAAGTTCTGTTGAAGCTTCTGGACGATTGATGTTTATCTTTAATTCTCCTAAAACAGAGCATAAACCAGCTGGTGATGAAATCCGTAAATAATAAGTTTTAGAATTTGTAAATGTCAAATCTGAACTTGTTACAATATCGTTGTTATTTTGAGCACCAGATTTTGAGTTGTGATAAGTAAAATTTAAACTTTGATCAGTTGTGAAGTTAGTTCTGTAATTATCAAGATTGCTAACTGTGTATTTTCCTTCCAGATCGCCACATTCTGGAATCGTTTCTTTATCTTTTAATAACGAAATTTTAGGGCCGACTTTTAATGTGATTTTTGCTGAAGCTTCTGCGCAATGCTTTGGTTTTACTTTTACCCAAACATCTGCTGTGTCAGTTGCAAAAGACCACTTGTCTGTTGTGATTAGATATGAAGAAGTCATTGCTGCATTTGTATAATATTTAATATCATCAAAATGCGAACTGTTTGTAAGGATATAGGGTGTCACATCTGTCGAGAATGTTACATCTGCTTTGCCATCAAGGTCGTTATCACAAAAAGTTCTAGTCAGTCTAGTTGTATCCAAATCAGGTTTTGGTTCGCCGATAACCTCCACGACGTCAGATTTTATTGGACAAGGCGCAGTTGTAGATTTAACAATGACAAAATATTTACCAGGTTTAACAGGAATTGTTCTACTGTTAATAATCATTGTGCTAGGATCATTGTCATTATACCATTCCCATGAGGTGTAGCCTGCTCCTGCATCTAGAGTATAAGTTGAAGTGCCATCATCACAAATGTGATAAGGCGCACCTGGGAAAGTTGGCTTAGGAGGACTTTGACGCGTTAACTCTAATTTGAAGATTCTTGCACAGAATGCTGGTGCCTTCCAAACTCTAAAGTAGAAAGTGTTGACTCCATCTGCGGTACTAAGGGTTGTTGGATTATTAACTGTTATGCCATCTACATTATTTTGAGCATCAGGAAGGGATTTGTAATAAGTTGCACTTAATGCAGTTTCGTTAGTGAATTTACTTAGATAATCGTAAGCGTTAACATCATTACAAACATTTTCTTTATAGGTTGCAGTTCCGCCAGTTGTAATGTCTGGTATTAAAGCGCCAAGTTTTAATTCAACTTCTTTGATGACAAGATCGCAGTCAGATTCTACACGAACCCAAATTTTATTATTGCCAGCAGTGAAAACATGAGGTGTGTTTTGTGGTAATGCGTTATTAGGTGCTTCAGCATCAGGTTTTGTTTTAAAAAAATTAATTGTAAAACCAGCAGGGTTTGTCATAATACCAGCAATAACATCACTAAAGATAACTTTATAATTGCCATCTATTTTGCCGTCTTCCTCGTCGCAATGGAGCTTTGTGTAGTTTTCAGGTTTAACATCAGGAGCTGACATAATTTTTAAAGTCACCTCTCTGACTGCATGACAACCTAAAGTATTTTCAATTCTTGCATAGACAATTGTGCCATCTGTTGCTGGATATGGACTAGAAATTTCGTCAGAAATTGTTGGGTCTTCTGCACCAGGTCGCGACCTGTAATATTTTACACTTTGGAAATTTGGTATTGTTGTGTACTTGGTTTTTGTTAAATCAAAACTCGCAGAATTTGTAGTCGAGCATTCTCCAACGGTGGTGTCTGTTGCAATAATTTGGTTAATAATAATTGTGTGTTTAACCTTTTCTGTAACTGTTCCGGAAGCGTTGGAGATATTGTATTCTATCTCGTCCGACTCATCTGTAACAGTTGGGTTTGGTGTATAAGTAAAACTTGTGCCGTTAACAACCACAGTTCCTTTGGTAGGTTGTTTTGTAATAGTAATACTTGCAACAGCCTCAGTCGTATTGTATTTAAAAGTAGGGTTAAAAGTTTGCACGCCGCAAATGCTTTCTGTGAGATCTGTAACGCAGTTTTCAAATTTATAAGGCAAAGTTTCTTCAGGATCACAAGAACCTTCAGTTATACGACATTTATATGTTCCGGGTTTTGTTGGTTTAAAAATGTGAGGACTTGCAGCCTCTGTTAGGATAGTTGTAGGATCGTCAACGTTGAACCATTCATACTTGGTGTAACCTTGCGGTAGCTCTAAAATCGCGTATGGAATGCAAGCATTTTCATCTACATTTACAATTAAAGGTATTCTAGTGAAACCTGCAAAAAAACCACCGTAACCAACATTAGAATCTCCTGCCGAAATACCAGCAGTAACCGCTTTGGTCGACTCAACTGAGATATTGCCAGTTACATTTAGTATCGAATAAGTGCCCCAATCAGTGGCACCAGAAACAGGTTTTAAATCTGAAGGATTAATAGTTTGAATAATAGTAGAGCCATTTTTTACTATAACCGTAGCGCCTTGTTGCGTAATGATGTTTAGTTTGGTAGTATAAGATTTTGGACCAATCTTGTCAATATCAGAAATTTCATCAATAACTTTTGGAAGATAGCAACTGATAGGTGGAATAAAATTCATACCTCCAGTAGAGACGGCTTTAATGGTTTCTATACCATTTTTAGTGTCATTTTCTACGCCAGCCATTAATTGGTAGACATATATTTTCTTTTTATCTTTCGTTTTGATGTATAGATTGTAATGATCGCTACCTTGAGGTTTGTATTTCGTATCGTCTATTCTGAAGTGGTCTCCTGGATTAGCAAGTGTCGCAATTGGTGATGTTTCATTATTAACGTAGATATCGGTATTTGGCTGGGTAGCGACTACAATAGCGCCTTCCATATCGTTGCCAATTTTACCATAACCTTTAACGATAATAAATTCGTCGCCTAGTTTATCGGTTGGTACTGATTGATCCATCAATATATCTGATCCGTCTCCACTAAATGCAATTTTTGACTGTTGCCCATTGAAGTTACCATTAGTCACCGAAATTGGTTTATCAGCAGTTATATGCGCTCCTGTAAAGGCATCTAAGTTACTAAGATTACTAAGACTTTTCCCTTGCAAAATATAAGATTGTCCTCTGTTGAGCGTTACTGTGTATGAAGCCTGTGTAGGAACATTATTAAAAACTAAAGGTTTTTTGAATCCATCTATTTTTACGAGCGTATTGTCTTGCGTTGCAATAACACTCGTCATAAAATTGAGATTAGTATCACTATAGTTATTGGGTGAAACAACAGTGTAAAAATCTTGACCTAAAGCCGCTGCACCTTTAGAGGTTAAAATCTCCGCATGTGCCTCAACACCAAATCTAAAGTTTGCAAAAAAAGGAAAGTCAGCTCTAACATAAAGTCCCATGGTGTTAGCTTTTCCTAAAGCTGCATTATCTTTCGTGATCATATATTGACGATCGATACCAATAGTGGCAGGACTACCTTTTTTGATATTGGCTTGATAGATTAACTTATTATTGTTGTAGACATATACCGTAAACTCTGTTCCAGAATTTGTTGATAAATGTAAAAACTGAGTTAACGGACTTGTGTTACCTTGATCATCAAACATCGGCGCAAACCAATGTTCTTTATCAAATTGTGCGGAAAACTGTGTGAAAAAAAATAGAAGTATAAACGCCGATAAAAACCTTTTCATTAAAATAATACTTATGCTAACAAATGTAACGATAAAATGGCAAAAGTATTATGGATAAAAGGCTTTTTAACTAAAAATTATTCGTGTTTTATTAATAATTTTTCAATAGAATCCAGCTTTTTAATTGTTGGGTTTTTCCAGAGGTTGGCTCTATCCAATCAGCAACATACCAATAGGTACCTGTCGGCAAAACGCGGCCGTTTTGTTTACCATCCCAAATAAATTGGTTGGCAGAATTACCTTCAAACACTAAAACACCGTTTCGATTATAAACTTTAAAACGAGCTTCGGTTTTATTTAATAATTCAGAAAGATTGATCACATCATTTTTACCGTCGGCATTTGGGCTGATGACATTGGCAATATTGACTACCGAAAAATCTCTAGATACAAGCCCACAATCATCACTGGATTTGACGTAGATCGTATGGTTACCAAGCGACACATTTTTGAAAATCGAAGAATCTTGGAAGCTACCAGGAAATGTGTTGTCATCCAATGAATATTTGTAAGGCGCTGTGCCACCTATAGCTTTAACGGTCACAGTCGATCCATTAATCTCGATAGCATCTATAATAGCAGTTGGCGCTTGCTTGACTTCGACAGTTTGTGTATAAAAGCAAGCATTATAACCAAGTTTTACGGTGTATACGCCAACGGGTACATTTTCAATTTTTTGAGTGGTAGCATTGGTTTGTGTTATGGGGTCTTTAAAACTCCATTCGTACGATGTAAAGAAAGTGCTTGGGCTCGGGCCTTCGCCAGCATCTAAAGTTGTCGTTGTATTTTTACAGATTTTAACTTCTTTTGGCATATTAGATTTTGCTGGTTGCTTTAGAATGAATGTTATTTCTTCAATATCATCACACTTGTTAGGTTGGTTATAACGGATGTAATACTTATTCTGTGAGGTAGATGTTAATAGGACTTTAGTACTATTAAGTACATTATTTTGCTTTTTTGCATCTTCTTCGGTTTTATAAAATTGAGGTATTCCTTCTATGTTATCAGCGATGTCTTTATAATAATCCAAAAGGTCAATTTCTTTATAGCCTTCAAGTTTATCATCACAAATCGCAATATCCGAATGAGGCTTCGGTGTGCTGTTTGAATTTTTAGAGAATGTTATCTCTTTCGTAACTGGATCACAATTTCCAGGTTTCACCCAAATCCAGACACTTTTCGAATTCGTAGTAAAACTTATTTTATTAATTGGAACTTCATTCGGATTGTTCGTGTTTATTGGCTCATTTTCATAATACCTAATTTGAAAATTGGGATGGCTGTCAAGAATTTGTTTCGTGTTCTCATCATCCAAATTCACATTATAGATGTTATCAAAGTCTTCATCACAAACTTTAAAAGTTGTATTCATGAAATTAGGCATCGTTTGCCCTTCAATGTTAATTTGCCCTTTAATACTGCAAGCGCCATTAAGTTCAATTTCTACCTCGTAATATCCAGCATCTTCATATTTAACAAGATAGGTGGGAAAGTTACCTGACAAAATCTGAAACCCATCTTTGTACCATGTATATTTGGTTGCTCCAATTTCCGTCGCGTCAATTTGTCTGTTTTCGCCTGGACAAAGTGCATTACCATTATTTTCTGTCCAGTCACGCCCTAAATCTTTATTTCCAAAACTTCTACCTTTTAAAAAAACCGCTGAATCGTATCTTCCTTGTATATCACCATGGTCGGAAATTACTAATTTCATTCGGTATTTAACGCCAACTTCAATATTTGCAATTGCTTTTAACACTTTTGTTTCTCCATTAAAATTATGAGTTGGATACCTAGAATCATTAAAAGAACCAAAATATTGAATATTGCTTGGACATGTTTCAGCACCATTTATTGTTAGAGACGTTACAGGGATATTTGTTCCTGGTACGACAGCTATGTTTTTGAAAGGCTCTGTATTGTCAGCTTTTTTGATTAAAAAAGCAAAAGCATCAGAATAATTACAATTATCTGGTCGATATTCTTCTGACAAAAACATATACTCAAATGCAATACTGTTTTTATTTTTAGATATGAAATCAAATTCTAAAACCGTTGCGTTTAATAAATTATCTGTTGGTAGTCCTGCATTTTTTAGTGCATCAAACAAGTCTGGATCAGATTTCCAAGACGAATCCTTCTCGTCTTGTAGACTAGAATTTGGTCCAACTGCAAGATTCGCCATTCCTGTTGAAAGAATGATACCTTCGTTAAAAGCTAAGCTGGAATTATTTTTATTGAAATATCCCCAGCTTTTTTTACCTCCTCCAAATTCTTTCCCATAAATATTAATATTATCAACAGCGATACAACTTTGATTGTTCCCTACAAAAATATCTTTAACAAGTTGGTCTGCTGTATATGAAGTTGTATTAATACTAATACTTTGGGCATTTGATGAAAAATATCCAAATATTATTAGATTAAAAAGTAAAAGTTTATGGAGTAGATTTTTACACATTTTTTGCTTTCCTATTTTCTTGTTGAGAATGCGGGGCAACAAAATTACAATATTTAATATTGTTAAATTCTTTAATGCTATTAAAATAATTTTAAACAAAATAAAAATCCCAAGCTCGTAAAAACTTGGGATTCTAAATGAAAATATGAAAATGATTTAGCGTAAAATTTGTGTCGAAACTAGGCAAGAGCGCATTTTTTCGTAAGTCCGTTTGATGTCGTTGTCCAGTCCAATAGAAAAGCGGATAAGTCCGTCCGACAGTCCCATGCTTTTTCTTTCCTCTTCCGGTATCTCTGACGAGGTTGAACTTCCGGATGCAGAAAATAATGTTTTGTAAAATCCAAGACTTACAGCAAGATAACCAAGGTTTTCGTATTGCATCATTTCCATGACTTCGTTGGCTTTTTGGGTTGTGCCTACGTCTAAAGTCAACAGGCCGCCATAGCCATATTCTTCGCGCATCATCGATATGTAAAGCTGATGATCTTTGTGAGATTGTAGACCTGGATATTTAACAACCAAGCCATCTTTTTCGAACATTTCTGCAAGATAAAGCGCATTGTGGCTATGTTGCTTCATTCGGATGTGAAGTGTTCTTAGGTTTTTAAGAATATTGGCAGCGCGCAAACTATCCATTGTCGGACCAAGAAGCATACAAGCACCAGTGTTTACATTTTTAAGATCGTTAATGAAATCTTGCGTTCCACAGATGACACCGCCAACTGTATCGCTGCTTCCGTTAATGAATTTTGTTAAACTATGGATAACCACATCAGCGCCTAATTCTTTAGGAGAAATACATAACGGAGAAAACGTGTTGTCAACAACCAGTTTTAGATTGTGTTTTTTTGCGATTTGCGATAAAGCTGCAATGTCAGCAACTTCCAAAAGTGGATTGCTAACAGATTCGCAGTACAATACTTTTGTATTTTGCGTGATGGCTGCCTCCACCAAATCCAATTTTGTAATATCAACAAAACTCGTGTTGATGTTATAGTCTGGAAGAAAATTCTTCATGAATGCATAAGTCCCGCCGTAGATTGTTCTACTAGATACAATATGATCGTTTGATTTGCAAAGTTGCATTAATACCGACGTTATCGCACCCATTCCCGAAGCGGTTACATTCGCAGCTTCTGTAGCTTCCATTTGTGCAAGAGCTTCACCCAAGTACAAATTGCTAGGCGAGGAGTGGCGAGAATATAGATAGCAGCCATCTGTATTCCCTTCGAAGGTGTCAAACATCGTTTTGGCTGATAAAAATGTATAAGTCGAACTATCAGAAATGGAAGGATTAACGCCTCCAAATTCCCCGAAGTATTGTAAATCTTGAATGTTGTTAGCTGGATCGAATGTGTTCACGTTGATTATTTTATACAAATATTGCAGAAAGTATTAATTTTTACAAGCTGTTGATTAATATTTGGATAATATTACAATGTTTATATTGTTTGTTAGATTTTATTGCGTAAATTTGATTTAAAACTATCTGCTTAATAGAATATTTTATGAATCTCGACGATACTGACAAAAAACTTTTGATGCTTCTACAGGAAGATTCAAAAATGACAACTAAAGAAATCGCTAATCAGCTTAATCTTTCGGCAACTGCAGTATACGAAAGGATTAGGAAGCTTGAAAAAAACAAAGTTATCAAAAAATATGTTGCATTAATCGATAAACAATTGGTTAATCGAGATTTTGTCGTTTTGTGTCACATCAAACTTACGCAGCACAAAAAAGAGTATTTGCAAGAGTTTGAAAAAGAAATTTCAGAACTGCAAGAAGTCATGGATTGCTTCCATGTGAGTGGAGACTTTGATTACATTCTAAAAATCGGTGTTGCTAATATTAAAGAATATCGAAGTTTTATAGTTAACAAGTTGACGGTCGTAAAACATATCGGAAGTTCTCACAGTGCTTTTGTTATTGGTGAGGTCAAATCCACAACAGCGGTTTCTATCATATAAAAAAACCAGTCAATTTTAATTGACTGGTTTTTATGTTTTTAAAGACTTAATCTAAGATTATAGGCTAACTCTTACGAATCCTACAACTTTAAGATCACCGTTAACTGACTTTACATAATCAGCTACTGACATACCACCATCTTTGATGAATGCTTGGTGTACCAAAGTGTTGTCTTTGTAGAATTTCTGCATTTTACCTTTAAGGATGTTATCGATAATGTTAGCAGGCTTACCTTCTTTAGTTAAGATATCTCTTTCTATTTCTAATTCTTTGTCGATAGTTTCTTGAGAAACTTGAGTCTCGTCAAGTGCGATAGGATTCATCGCAGCAGCTTGCATAGATACAGCTTTTGCAGCTTCTTCAGCGCCATCTACGTTTGCAGAAAGCGCAGTGATAGCAGCGATTTTGTTACCAGCGTGGATATAAGCACCTACGAAAGGACCTTCGATTCTTTCGAAAGCACCGATTTCGATTTTTTCTCCGATAACACCAGTTTGCTCGATTAATTTATCAGCAACAGTAATACCGTGGAAATCAGTAGCTAATAATTCTTCTTTAGAAGCAGCTGTGATAGCCATTTCAGCTAATTCGTAAGCTAACTCTACGAAAGCTTCATTTTTAGCAACGAAGTCAGTCTCACAGTTAAGAGAGATAATAGCACCTAACGTGTTATCTTCGTTAACTCTAGCGATTACAGCACCTTCTGTTGACTCTCTGTCAGCTCTATTAGCGGCAACTTTTTGTCCTTTTTTTCTTAAGATTTCGATAGCTTTTTCGAAGTCACCTTCTGCTTCTACTAATGCTTTTTTGCAGTCCATCATACCTGCACCTGTTGTGTTTCTTAGCTTTGCTACGTCTGCTGCTACTGGTGTATACATATTTGTAATGATTTTTATAAATTTTAAAAAAAAGTGATATATTTAATCGATTTTTTTTGCGTGGCAAATATACTAAAATATCCACAAACTAAAAAGATAGATTCTACGTTAAAAATTGTAAATGTAATTTTGTGATCCATGAAGAAAATAGTTTTACTTGTTATGATTGCGGTTTCAGGGATGTATTATGCGCAAGTAAGTGTGTTTACAGCAATGAATTCTAATGACCCTAACGTGGTGCAATCTTTTATAACGGCAAATCCCAAGCATCCAAAAGTTCCGGAATTAGAAAAGAAACTTCAAGGTATGCGATATACAGTTGTGAGTAGTTCGGGCTCTGGTAACGATGCAGAAGCAAAGCCCAAAGTTTCTAAATTGACACCTGAAAAGCTTGAAAAAAATATCAACAAATCAAAAACATCAGAAAGTGCTGAGAAAACAGCGGCTATTTTAACGAACTTATTTAACGATAACAGAAACTCTAAGGAAGCGGTTTTACAAATCGTAAATAGATCTTCTTGTGAGTTAGTTGTAAAAGTTGCAGGAAAAAAGAAATATTACAATCTGAATGTACCGTCCAAAAACCAAAATTATATCCTTATTGAGAAAGGGAATTATAACTTAACAACTTCTATTTGCGGTGCCTCGTATACTTCTAATAAAAGTATTACTGCAAGTACAATCATTACACTTGGTAATAAATAACTAAAATTAATTATAAAAACCGATACAAAAACGCTTCAAATTTTTGAAGCGTTTTCATTTGATATAAACTATTCTAGTCAATCTTGCCTTCTCCAAATTTTTTGTAGATGTGTCTTTTTGCAAAACGACTTAGCAAATCTGCTTTCGACATTTTTTGAAGTTCCAATGCATTTGTATTTTTATCATTAAAATGTTGGGTTTTAGTGATAGAAAATATTTCATAATACAAAAGGAGCGATGGATGTTGTTAATTCGGATTGATGCTATAATAAAGATAGATGAAGGTTATTGGTTAGAGATTGCTTGCTGCTATGTCGATGGAATTCTTTTTTTTAATATACCTATTATTAGGTATGGTTTTAGACTAGCTTTTACTGTATTTTTACTATAGGCTAGCTGATAGACAGATGGTTGCTAATTCTAATGTTAATTCGAAGACATATAATCTTATCAATTTGCAACCAAATACAATGTATAAAGTTTTTATTAAACCAAGTTGTGCATCAGGAACACGGACAAGCGCTACGTTTTTTACAAAAGTATTATCCAGTAGAATCGCTTCACAAAATTAAAGTTGAAGTTTATCCAAATCCAGCAACTTCAATATTGTATTTTACTGAAGCACTTTCAGATCTTAAAATATTTGAGTCGGGTGGGAGAGCTGTAAAAGTCTTCGATCAAAATAATTTGAGTGTAAATGTTTCAAAACTTAGTAATGGCGTTTATACATTGATTGGATATAATGAAAAATTAGAAAAAATCACAAAAACCTTTATTAAAAAATAGTAACAAAAATCCCCTCAACTTCTATTAGGGGATTTTTTATATTAGAATTTGAATTAATCAACCATGGCTTCTCCAGATTTTCTGTAAATGAAATTTCCGTAGATGTGTCTTCTTGCAAAACGACTTGGTGAATCTGCGTTCACCATTTTGATAAATGTATTTCTTGGAACACCGATGTATTCGTACATTTTACCATTCAAATGTTGAATTTTCAAGATTGATTTTTCGTAATCAAAATCTTCAATATTACTTTTAGAAATTGTTTCCCTGTATTCTTCTTTATATTTTTCTTGAGTTTCTTTATTGATGCTCACCAAAAAATGATAGGCTTCAATAACTGTCTTGCTTTTTTCTTCAGCTTCCAATTTCCCAACTTCATCATTGACGAATTTATCAGGATGCGAATCCTTCATCGTGTTTCTGTAAATGGTTTTCAACTCTTTAAGAGTTACATCTTTATCTACTCCAAGAAGTTTTCTGTGCTCACCAATTCTTTTCATTGTTCTAAATTTTAATGAATTCAGATACAATTACGTTCTGAATTTTGGAGTGCAAAAGTACAAATTAAATTTTGAATTTTAATGTTAAAAAATTGATAATGTGATAATTGGCATTTAATCATTTTTTGAGTTAATTGCTTATCTTTTTTAATATAAAACTTCAAAAAATGAATCTGTGTGCCGAGAAAATTGAAATCATCAAATGGATTCAATCATTAGAAAATCCAGCATTGATTGAAGAAATCAACAAAATCCGAAAAAGAAAATCTTTCGATTTCGAAAAGGAATGGGAAAGAGGGATTTCGGTTGCGGAAGCTCGAAAAAGAACTTCTGATTATATAAAAACTTTACCTTGGAAGAAATAAATATTATTCTTCAAAGCAATGTTATAGACTATTTGGAAGAATTGGTATTGACCTTGTTTCAAAATGAATATTTTGGATTTGAGGAAGATGCGCAAAAATATGTACAAAGAATATATGATTTCATTGAATACAATTTACCCATTTTTCCATTTAATAGCACACTCGAAAATTTATTAGAATTAGGATCTAAATATATTTTCTACAAAGCAAATACAAATACGACTTGGTATATTTTTTTTGAGAATTTTGGAAATCGCTACCTCGTTACTTTCATCACCTATAGCCATTCTGAATTGAAGAAATATTTGTAATTTTTTTCCATTAATATTGATCTAAAAAGAAAAATCCCCTCACTTTCGTGAAGGGATTATTTATTGCCAAACTCACTGAGTTTATTTTACTTCTTCAAAAATAACCATAGTTGATAATCAATATTTTATGTTTTAATGGTACAAATATGACACAAAAAAAAGATACTTAAAAATACCATATAGAATGTGTTGAATCAAATTTGAGATTATAAAAATATTATTAATAACCGAGAATTTCAAGAAATAAACTTAAAAAAATCACAAAGAAGTTGATAATTTAATATTGAATAAAATTATGTTTACTTTTCCATAAAAACCAACACTAATTTTGTGATTCATATCAATCAAGTTAATTATAAACAATTTACAGATTAAGATTTTGAGAAATTTATTATAGATAATATATTTGTAAGAAACAAACTAAACTCTCAACGATATTAATAATTATGATAACTTTAATTGAACAGAATTTATACAGTTGTAATGCTGATAAGTTTGCAAACTTATGCAGACTATATCTTTCCTATAAATATGAAATTATTAATTCAACGGGTTTTGTTTTAGGAAAAGAAAAATCAAAAAAAGGAACTCCCGATAATTTTATTCCGATTAAAGACTTCTATATTTTTAATGAAATCACTACCACAGATAAAAAAAGATTACTTCCAAAGCTGAAACAAGACATAGAACATTGTTTTAAACAAACTGATGTCCCATCGGAAAAAATTCTTAAAATAATACTAATCTGTAATAATAAAATCACTACTTCTATTCAGGAAGAGCTGAACAAGCATAAAAATTCTTTCAATACTGCTGTTGGTTTAGAAGTTATAGGAATCGATGCTCTTTCAACCATAATTTTCAAAGAATATCCATCAATTGCTAAAGAATTAGGTTTAACTATTGACACAGGTCAAATACTTGAAGTTGATGAATTTATTTCACAATATGAAAAATCAAAATTTTCAACACCTCTTTCCAATCATTTTTTTAATAGAGATAAGGAATTAGAAGATGGAGCTGCATTGATTAAAAACAATGATATTTTAATTATTTCGGGACAAGCTGGTGTGGGAAAAACAAAATTTTCATTAGAGCTGGTCAAAGAATTCCAAAAAAGCAATTCGGATTATAAAGCAAAATATATAAGAGCAAACGGGATACTTGACATTTGGGAAGATTTAAAAATTCAAATTATACAAGGCAAAAATTATATCATTGTAATTGATGATGCTAATAAATTAAAAAGTAATCTTGACCTTATCATTAATTTCCAAAATAGTTTTAATAAAGGAAATTTAAAACTGATTTTCACTGTTAGAAACTATGTTAAAGATGAAATTCAAGGAAAACTTAAAACCTATCAATTAATCGAACTGAAAAATTTTGATAAAGATGAATTGAGAAAAATCTTACAATCGCCTGATTTCAATATTTCTGATTTTTATATAGACAAAATTTATTCTATTTCAAAAGGAAATCCGCGAATTGCAATAATGGCTGCACTTGCAGGAATCAACGGCGAAATTGAAAAACTCAACAATGCTTCCTTAATATTGGAGGAGTACTTTTCATCTGTTAATCAACAATTAAACGCAGACAGCCAATTAATCAAAACCGCAGGAATTTTATCATTATTTAGAACGATTGATTTTAGCCATACAAAACCTATTGAAGAAATCGAAAAATATTTTGAAATCTCAAAAAATGAATTGATTGAAAATCTTGAGTTACTTTTTAAGTATGAAATTGCGGATGAATTTAATAGCTCATATAAAATTGCAGACCAAATTTTAGGGGAATACATTTTTTATTCTGTTTTTATCAAACAAAAACAAATCCCATTTAGGTTACTTCTTGATTTGTATGTAGATGAAAATAAGTTTTCTTTGGTTAAATTGCTTACCCCTATTGTCAGCAATTACGGTTTTGAACAAGTAAAACTTTTGATTATAGATGACATAAAAATAAAATGGGAAAGTATAAATAAAGATGAAACCAAATGTTTGAAATTTTTAAAAGATTTTTGGTTTTATTTGCCAACAGAATCATTGCTGTTCATTCATAAACTTATCCCAACAAATAATATTATTGAATTAAACAGTCTTCCTTTTGAAATTTATAATAGCAATCACATAGAAACCTATGATGACAGAATTATAGAAATTTTGGAAAACTTTCAACAGTTTCCTGATAAATTTTCACTTTCGTTGGACTTACTTGTAAAGTATGGTTTATTAAACCCTCTTAATTTTTCAAAATTGCTTAAAGTATTTACCCAATCTTTCACTTATGGAAAATATGACCACAATCTAAATTATGCAACTCAAATAAAATTATTTGATTTTTTGTATAATAAAGTTCAAAGCGAAGACCAAATTTTTTATTCCAAAATTATACTTTTCATTGCCTCTAAATATTTGATTGATAGTTTTCAATCCACAGTTTGGGACGGAAATACAATCTATACAAATCAAATTCCAACCCATTTATCCGAGGAACAAAAAGAATTTAGAAGTACATTATGGAATTTTATTTTTGATTGCTACAAAAATGGAAATCTAAAAGATTTTGTTTTAGATTTTTTTGAGCAACATAGATATGCACATCATTATCTTCAATACGATGTGGTCATAAAATTTGACAAAGATTTAATTATTAACTTCTTCCTTGAAAACTTTCTACCTAAACCTAATTTTAGAGAAACAAAAATCGTCCATAGATTTTTTAAAAGTTTAGAATCTTACAAAGTAAAGTACGATAAAAAATTAAAAGGAAAATTTAAAAATAAAGAAGTTGATTTATGGTATTTGCTCAATGAAAGAGCAGAAGATAAAAGAGAATTGCTGTATCAGTATGTGAAAAATTTTGATTTTAAGAAATATCAAATTTTATTGGGACAGATAGATGTAATTAGTAAACATAAAAAAGGATATTTTGAGGGATATTCTACAATCAAAGATTCTATTTCTCATATATTTATAAAACTTTCAAAAACCGATTTTAATCTTTTTCTCGAAGTTTTTGAAGAACTTTTCAAGTATGAATATTCAAAGTATCTATTCATAGGAATGATATTCAGAGATATTAGGTATGATGAATCAAAGTCAAAATTATTAAGGAATTTAATTCTTGAAAATAAAATTGATAGAGGTTGCATAGTTCCATTTTTATCACATTTACCAGTTGAGTTGGTTACATTTCAAGACTATGAAATTTTAATGGATTTTTTCAAAGATGAAAAAACGGTATGGATAAATTTTATTGAGGATATTTTTGTGAAATTTAAAAATTTAGATATTGATATTGAAAAGGAACTTAATAAAGTATTAAACTGTTTAATTTTAAAAACTAATTCTCCTAATTTTTTCGTACACAATGATTTCTTCAAATATCTTTACAATGATTACAACCATATTTTTATAAGTAGATTAAAAAATATAGAATTTATATACCTTGCTTTGGATTCGAAAAGCAGGCAATTTGATTATGATTTAGAGACTTTAAAACTAATTCTTGAAAAAAATCCAAAGTTTATCATTGAACTATTAGAATCAACCTTTGATGATAAAACATTTATCAGTAGAAATGATTTTTTAGAAAATGATTTTAAAAGGTTGTGGGATTTAGAAAACAGGAATGAAGTTTTTGAAGACATTGTGAAGTTTTCAAGTAAATTTCCAATGTTTTTTAAAAATGTACGTTCCGAAGTTTCAACGATATTTCAAGGAAGCGGAGAAAATGGTTTGAATTTTCTCTATTATTTGGTACGTAAAACTTCTGACAAAAGAGTAATGAGATTATTATTTAATATAGTTGTATCCGTATTTAATGAATCAAAATATAATTTTTTAAATATCATTCTGAAAAAGAATTCCAATGTAGATTTTTTTAGAAGTTTAGATTTTTATGCAGGAGATAGTGTTACTGTTAATAGTAGAATACCAAAGATTAGAGGGGAAATTTCAATTTATGAAGAATTGAGAGATTATTTACAGAACTTAAATAACATAGAATATTTGGAACATCTTCACTTTATAGAAAATCAAATAAATAATTATAAAGCAGAAATTGAATGGGAAAGAAAGCGTGAGTTTTTGAGTGAATGGAGTATTTAAATGTAATATCCACTATTGTAGTTCCCGAAATTTATAAGCTTTTTTTGCTGCCGAAAACGTAGAAATAATGGTCAAAGATTTTGGGTAAATATTGATCTCTCTTTAAAAACCTTCGCAAACACGCTATTTCAAATATTTATTAGCTAATATTGAATGCTTATTCCAGATAATCTGACAGGCTTATATAATACTCTGTTTGCGAAATGTACTTGAAAACATACTGAACACCACCGCCGGGAAATACCGTATTTTCACTTAGCGTGATAAAATTACCGGGTATATCCTTTGGAAAACAAATGGGCAGCTTCGCATCTATATTCAAATCATTGAACAGCGATAGCATAGACAAATCTGCCTTTGTAGTTGCCAGATACAACGTGGATTTATCATTGGTTTTATTATAGCTGACTTTGTATTCCAATCCTTTTATTTTAGGGAAGCCGGAAAAAGTATCTCCAAAATATTTGCTTTTCCCTGTAGCTTTCCAATAATCGGGTAATTTGGCTTTTTTGTCGGGGTACAGACGGTGTTTTATCAACTTTTTCCCGCTGTTCTCTTCTCCGTCCTGATATGCCTGCAACACCTCGCCGTTTGGCTTCAGCATAAACCATAAGGTCATATCGTCCGTTTCACGGAAACCGGCATCATCTGGTGTAAACAGCCAATAGTTTAATTGGGGTTCCCGATAAATTGCCATTTGTGCCTTTTTACCGTTGGCATTGGTATATTCCCAAACCCACATTTCGGAAAAATTGTATTGTTGGGCAAATGTATTCGCAGTGAAAAGCAGAAAAATGAAGAAGAATAGTTGTTTCATCACTTTGGGCTTTTAATAAATAAAGTCTTCTTTTTCGCTTCCCAATGCCTGAAATACAGGATAATTCATAGTAATAGTTCCTTCGTAGGATTTCCATTTTTCGGGGTTTTCCGCATCTGCCGAGCTTCCGGTTTTACCTTTTACTTTTATGACTATTTTGTCTTTTTGCAGCGAAACGATTTCGCCCTCGGCTTCAAAAGACAGTTGCACATCCATTGCATTATCCGTTACTCTGGTTATCGAAAATGTAAATCCGTCATTTTCGCCTTTAACCATTTTACCTGCAATGGGGCGTAAGGCAGTAAGGTCTTTTCCGGTAAAGCCAATCAGGATATTGTCTTGCCCGTTATCGACTTGGGCAATGGTAATAGCAATGGTTTCTTTGGAAGCGGTAATGCTCCCGAAACCTTTTTTGAAATGGTCTTGCAGGTTTTCATCGCCTATGGTTACATCTACTACTGCATTGTTGTCTTCGATGTGGTTCACATCCAAGGCATCCACTTTATTACCTGTGGCGGCTTCGATGGTTTTTTCTACCAATGAAGTACCTGCTTTATTACCCGTATCACCACACCCCGACAAAATAAGCGAGGCACCGAATAGTGTAAGGAGTATTTTATTCATAATGTATCGTATTTGTTGTTAAAAATTATCGCCCGATGCTTTTATAACCTGCCGTGTTAAAGCTGTAACTGCCATTTTCGATTGCTGTTATACGGAATTTAATATCCGGACCGGAAATTTCCATTACGGAATAGGCAATGCCATCCACCGCAATATATCCAAGATTGAAAAAGCCGAGCGCATCAAATTTTCCCGGTGGCAAACACACGTCATAAGACGGCCCTAACCAAAAAACAAGCGGTTTACCTTCATCATCTTTACCGCGGTATTCATATTGAAAATCAGGCGTATTGAGATGTGGTCTTTTGTTTCCTGTTGCTTTAAAATCTCTTTTGAACCGGGCTTCATTTTCCTTGTCGTTTCCAAAGCTCATCACACTCGTACCAATAGGCATATTGCTTTTCCATTTGCCACTTTCGGGATGGTTGAGGTAGGAAATGTATTGGTAATCTTTGAAAAAAGCATCAACCGTCATTTCCGAAAAACCTTCTTGTCCTGCGTAAAGTTGCTGAAAAGCGTCGTTCGGCATATAGGCTTCTTTTTTGTCCCAACTGATAAAAAAATAGCTGTTGCCCGAAAATTCCGGAGATGAAACACTAACACTGATTTTTTTAGTCGGATTAGGACAAGGCAAACATTGGTTTTGTTTGAGGTACTTTTCCAAATCAAAATCTGCTATTTTCTTTGCTTCGCCTTTTCCGCCATATTGCGTATGCAGTTGCGGTATGGTCAGCTTGTTCTCCTCTTTGAAATCGCATTTTTCAATGACCAAAATGGAATTTTCTTTTCTATCCGAAAACAAATCCGGTCTTTTGAGAATTTGTGCTATTTCATTTTTATCGTACTTTTTCAGCACTTCGGTACAGCCATTTCCCTTTTCGCATATCGCAATGGTGAGATTGCCTTTTTGTTTCTGCGAACAAGCGGTAAGGCTCATCAGCAGGGATATTATTAAGAGCAAATTTTTCATCTGGATATTATTTACATTTGTTCAATACGAATTCCGCCAATTTTATGGCGGTCGATTTGTTCTTTTCGTTGTCGTTGCTGATGTCTGCCACGATTTCAAACTTTACCCCTTTCTGCAAAACAACCAGCTCGTTGGTAACGACATTCCAGGTTGCGGCATCGCCTAATCCTTCTACGGTTCTGTAACCTTCGGAAACCTCTTTGAACATCCCCGTCAAAGCCCCACCGGTTTTTTTGATTTGCTCTTTACTTACATTCTGCTCTTTTGCCTTTTGCAAAGCTTTATCTGCATCCGCATCGCCCGAATTGCCTTCGGCAATTTCATCAAGAGCATCGTTTGCCGCCTGCATTTGCTCGTCTGTTATGGCTTGGTAGCTTTGGTTAAAGGTTGCAAGCGACATTGGTTTTATGGAGCGGATGCTTACCACATCAGGCAACTCCATTTCCCGGTCCCAACCTCGTACTTTGCCTACCCTGCCATTCTTGAATTTGTACAGAAATTCGTGGTGTTCAGCGTTCTTTAAAACCTTATTGTATTTTGTTTCCATCACGTCTTTAGAAAATCCGGTAGCATTTAAAACATCGGTTTCCTCAAGAAGCGCATCATACTTGCTCAGATAATCCAAAAGGCATTCGTTGTCGCCTTTGGCATTGGTATCATTGGATTTACTATTGATAACGGCATCTAAATTGATTTCGTTGCCGTTTTGTTTCTTGTCATCGTTATTTCCGCAGGAAAACAGAGTAAGGCAAAGCACAGTTATTGCAGCTGATATTTTTATTAATTTCATTTTTTCATTTTTTTAATTTTCTATTCGAGGCACTTTTGGTCTTGGATTATCTTCCAATCTTGGAACGTTCGGCATAGAATTGTCTTCCAATCTCGGTACATTTGGCTTCGGATTATTGCCTGGTTTTATGGGAAGCAGGTCATCTCCTTTAGGATTTACAGGGAGCAGGTTGTCATCGCCTTTAGGTTTCACTGGTAATAAGTCATCATCTGCAGGATCGTCACTTCCAAAAGGGTCTGCTGATGGTTTTTCTTTTACGAGTGTAAAGGTTACGGGAACTTTACCTATGCAGGTTTCTTTTGTAGGCACTTTTATTTCTATTGTATAAAAGGTTTCTATTTTTTTCCTGCTTACAATGGTAATAGTATAGTACATTTTCATACCTCCGGATTTATTGGAATTAAAATCGAGTATGCCTTTGTAGGTATTGTATCCCGTCTTTACCCATCGCATTTCGTTGGAAGGAAACAATTGCGCCGGATTAAAAGGAGATTGAAAGTTGACATTCCCTTTTCCAACGGTTCCAGGTGTAATTTTACTCCGGATAAAAGAACCGATATTGCCGATACCATAGCAATCATTTCCAGCGGAAGCCCCGTATGACACATTCCAAACACCATCTATAGGTTGCAGATACGGGTTGAAAAGACCGATTTGTGTGTAACCATCGCCGCCCCACTCCCTGTCAATATCTTCTCTGGATTTTTTGTCCAAATACAGCAGGTCTTCGCCATTTTTCTTTTTTCCCAATACAATGATGTCATCGGGCTGTATGTCCCTGCCAAAATCATTATTAAACAAGTTGCTTTCAAAATCCGAAAGTTCAAAAGTGCAACCACCACCTTCGGAGCAGTTGGCAATAATGACTTTTTCGGCAAATGCAGATACCGAAATCAGCATCGCAATCATCAAAAAATAGAGTTTCACATCCGGTAATTTTAAGGGTTCAAAATAGCGTTTACAAGTTCGGATGCTTTTTTCTTTGCTAACGCCTCGTCATCGCCAAAATTGGCAGTAATGGTAAAGGCAGCGTCTTTCGCCAGTACGTGCAAGGCATTCATCGGGGTTTCCCAAAATGACATTGTAGCTACGTTTTCGAGCTTTTCCGTTTTGCGCCTGCCTGCATAGTCGGCAATGTATTTTGATTCTACGGTTCCGGTTTCTTTGTTGAAATGTTCCTGCTTCGCCATATTATTTACCTGCATCTGTAACCCTTCATTCGTTCCGTAATATTGCTCAAATTCCGCAAGGGTCATTTTCTTTATAAAGCCAATGCTGAAACTGTTATAATCATCAATCTCGTGTTTGCCACCGGCTACCTTTTTCTTATTTCCGTTAGCCCAGCTATACAATATGGTATATTGTCCTTGTTGGTTAATATTGTTTTCGATGTGTTCGCCAATCTTATCAACAGGCACACCTGCAACTGCCGCTACCATTTCTTTGGTCAGGATTTTTTGCAGGTTGTTTTGCTGGGAAATAATCGTTTCAGCATTGAAATCATTGGGAACACTCACATTTTCGGTATTGCCACTGCAGGAAGCAACGACAAAGGCTACAATGATTAATTTTAGTGCGTTGTTCATTACCGCCAGTTTTATTGTTTGATAAATTCCACTCTGCGGTTCTGCGCCTTTCCCGAAGCAGTGTTGTTCGAGGTTACAGGCTGGCTTTCTCCTTTACCATCGGAAATTAACCGGGAAGCCTCTATTCCAAATTCTCTTACCAAAGTATTTTTTACCGAAGCAGCACGGCTTTGTGATAGCTTCAAGTTGGCATCGTCAGGACCGTCGCTGTCTGTGTGTCCAACAATTAAAATGTTTCCTGATGTGGCTTTAATGGCTTGTGCGGTATTGTTAAGTGTTGCCCAGCTTTCGGGTTTGATGCGTGAAGAATTGACATCAAAGTAAATGGAATTGGTAACGAATTTTCCGGCAGTTTTTATTTCCTGTGTGGCATTCGGTATGTTTCCGGCAAGGCGGATATTGCTCATATACATTCCATCGCCCCACATATTGGTGGAAAAAATAAGATTGTACTGTGCTTTTTTGGAAAGCCCGTTGGGAATGTTGAGCATTTCTTTTCCGTTGAGATAAAGTGTAACCTGTTTTCCGTTGCGGTCTATGGATACACGGTTTATTGCACCGGTATTCCAATCAGATTTGAATGTATTCTCAAACAGCAATTCTTTTTTGGATATATTGGAATTGTACTCGGATTGGGCGGAAATATATACAAATTTTGTACTTCCGTGCGGATGCACATCCAGCTCTATGGAAGGTTCCGATGCAAAGTACATATTGTATTCCTTACGGTCATCCAATGCCACGAAATTAGCCCGTAAGCCACCTTCCATTTCAGACATCGTCTGCGGATCTGCGTAGAGGTCAAACTCAAGTGTAAACTGATCGGGCAGATTTTTAAAGCTATTCGGGAATACAAATCCTTTGCGGGGCATTTTCAGCCAGTTTCCACCTGATGCGGAAATAGTTCTGACATTGGGTCTTTCAAAATCTGCGGACGGATCATATTCGTACATATGCCAGTTGGTATTACCCGTGCCTAATCTTGCCGTTGCAAAATCTTCAAAGAACAGCACATTTTTTCCGGGAATAAAGGTAGAACCCTTGTATTGGCTATAATCTGTATTTCCGTTTTGGGTGGTATTTTGATTAGCACCGGAACTGTTAGTATTGCCGGATTGGGAATTGCTATTATTAGATTTATCTTTTTTCTTGAAGATGTTTTCGATGCCTTCTTCCACTTTGTCGAGACCTTTGTCTACAATATCGCCACTCTTATTTTCTGCCTTCCGCTCTGCAGTATTTTTCGCTGCATTTTTTATCCGGTCAAAGATCTGAGCATTGCCTGTAAATATGCCAAACAATAAAAATGAGGTAAGTAATGATTTTTTCATAACAAAATTTTATTTTTTAATGAATTTTTTGATTTCCTTTTTTTGTTCGTTGATGATTTTGAGGTAATAAATTCCCGATGCAAGATTCTTCACATCTACTGATTTACAGCTGTTTTGCGTTTTCAATAATCTTCCGTTTTGATCGGTTATTTCTATTTTGTCTGCTTTTTCGGAGAGATTCAGGATGTCGGAAACGGGATTTGGATGAATTTTGATATCAGATTTTTTTTCAGAACTTACTGAAAGAACAGATGGGTTTATCCGGAAAGTCCTATCTCCATAAATAGTTCCGTCTATAGTTCCCGTAAAGAAAACATTGCCGTTCAGCTCAAAAAATTCGGCGGAAGATGATGAGCCTATTCCCGGATTGATATCGGCGATCATCGTGATCTGCAATGTTTCCAGATCTATGAAATAAGGCTCTTCTCCATATTGAAGCGTATAGGCGGTAAAAAATAATTTTCCGTCTTTTACCAAAGGTCTGTAGCCTGCCCAGAAATAATCGAGGTTGGTCAGCTTTATCGTTCCGGCTTCTGTGCCGTCAGTTTTATAAAGCTGGTTGGATGTCCCGTCGTGCTGCTGAAAATAGAGCAAGCTATTGTATTCAAAAAGAATTTCCGGCTGACTTCCGCTGTTGTTGTTTCCCGGACAGATCTCTTTTACCATCATTGTTCCGGCTCCGGTCCCGTCGGTTTTCCAAAGTTCCAGACCGTGCATATTGTCTTTTGCTACAAAAAAGATCTGACCTCCCATTTTGGTAAAATTAGATGCCGCCGAATTATCAAAATAATAATTGGAAACATAGATGTCTTTCAGAAGCTGAGTTCCGGAAGCGGTTCCGTCTGTTGTCCAAGGTTCCCATCCGTAAGTTTCGGTAATGGGCGAAAAATAAATTTTCCCATCTATATTTTTGGCGCTGTTCAGCTGTGTATAGCTGCTCAAAGCAGTTGTTGTGGTAAGGTCTATCATACTTTGGTTCACGATGCCGTTGCTCCGCCAGATCGCCCAACCGCCGGATGCTGTTCTTCCATTGAAAAGAAAGTCTGTACCATTCAGCCGGATATAACCTGTAGTATCGGTAAAAGTTGACTTTGGAGTTACCATAACTTCGCTGTTAGGATTTCCGTTCATCCGCCAGAGAAATCTGCTGCTGCCGGATTCCCTTTCCATAAAATAAATCCAGCCATTTTGCTCAAACATTGGAAAAGGTCTGACAATATCAGGATTCCACATCACGAGGTAAGTTCCGACATTAGTTCCGTCTGTCCGCCAAATCTGGTTATTATCGGTCTGGAAATAAGCAACATTCCCGACTTTCAGGAAAGAATACGGAATGCTGCCGATGGTTCCCGGTATAATGTCTTTCAGGAGATGAGTTCCAGCTTCGGTTCCGTCGGAGATCCAAAGCTCTTTTCCGTGAGTCGGATCAATTCCCATAAACAAAGCTTTACCGTTGAGAACAACTTCCGGGCGAAAAGCAAAATCAGCAATTTTTGTAATCTGAGAGGTTCCGGACAAAGAAAGCAGGACAAAAAGCAGAGAGAATTTTTTCATAAAAACATTTTATTTTGAGATTACATATTTAGAGTTAGTGCAGAAGCTTCCGGAAAGTAAACATCTGCGGAATTTTTTTTAGTTTTGTTTACTTCTAAGATATTTTTACACTAATGGACAATGAGCAGAACTTGATTGAACGATTGAAGGCAAGAGATAACGCTGCTCTGGAATTTTTTTATAAAGAGAACTGGTCTGCTTTTCTGCGGTTTTCCCGGCAGTATGATCTGGAAGAGGCGGAAGCAAAAGATATTTATCAGGATGCGGTAATTGCGGTGTATGAAAATGCACAAAAAGGAAAGCTCGATACCCTGGAAGCAAAGCTTTCCACATATCTTTTTTCTGTGGGAAAGTTTATGATCTTCCGGAGGCTGAAAAAGAAAAATAAATGGTATGCGGAAGAATCTGTTGATGAGCTTGCAGATCTTGCAGATTGGGATTTTGACGATGATAATGATGATGCGGAGATAATGAACCTGCGGCAAGCTTTTCTGAAACTGGGAAACCAGTGCAAAGAGGTTTTGAAATTGTTCTATTATGAAGAGAAAAATCTGGACGAAATTTTACAGCTCCTTGATTACAGCAGCAAAGATGTGCTGAAAAGCCAGAAATCCCGCTGTTTGAAAAAATTAAAAGAAATACTAAAAACAAAATGATGGAAAAAGAAAACCTGATAAATGCCTATTTCGAAGGTCGTCTTACTGATGAGCAAAATCTGGAATTTCAGGAGCTTCTGAGATCCGATGCTGTTTTTCTGCAAGAATTTACATTTCAGAAAAAACTGAAAAAAGCAATCGCCACAGAAGAAAGAGCGGCTCTCAAAAAACAGCTTGAATCTTTCGATAAAAAACCTTCTGCAAGAACATTCCCGATGAAATGGATTGCTGTCGCAGCTTCATTCGTTCTTTTGGTTGCGTTGGGAAGCTTGCTTTTTTATAATCACAAACCGGATTACGAAAATCTGTACACGGAAAATTTCCGGGAATTTCCGAATCTCTCACATCCTGTGGTAAGAAGCGGAACTGCGGAAAACGAAACCGACAAAGCTTTTTCTGCGTATGATAAAAAAGATTATCAAAACGCAGTGGTATGGTTCTCAAAGATCGGGAACGATGAAGCCCTTTTTTACAAAGGAATCTCAGAAATGAGCATAAGAGATCATCAAAACGCAGCCGGCGATTTTGCCAAGATCAATAAAGAAAATTTCCCGTTCAGAGAGCATCTTATCTGGTATGAAGCATTAAATTACCTGAAAACAGGGAATGCCGAAAAAGCAAAAGATAATCTTAAATCATTGGAAAACAACAGGATTTATAAAGAAAAAGCGGAGGAACTGTTGTCGGAACTCGATTAAGTTTTTCTAATCTTACAATTAACTACTAAACCCAATAAAACTATAAAAACAATTCCAAAAAGCATCCAAAAAATCCATTGATCAACATTCCCCGATATCGGATCAGTATTTCCGTTCACGATAAATCCTGCCCAAAAATAGGGATGATTTTTCAGCGGATTGTTTTTTACAAATTCCCGTTTTGCATTCGCAAGCGCTTCATCTTTTCGTTGTCCTTTTTTTAGAAATTTGTAGAAATAGCTCATTAATTCAGCCGTTTCTCGGTCGGGAATTTCCCATAAGCTGAAGACGTTGCTTTTGCTTCCCGCCAACGTGAAAGCGTGAGAGATACTCATAATTCCTTCGCCATTCTTCAGGTAGCCGTTCCCGGTATTGCAAGCGCCCAAAACGACCATTTCCGCAGGAATATTTTGGTTATAAAGCTCCTCAAAATAAAGCGGAATATTATTCTGAAACAAAAGACAGGATTTCCGGAAATTGTTCTCATCCAAAATAGAGTGCATCGAAAGATGAAGAATATCCGAAGTTTTGGCTTGTTTGTAAAAATTGGTTTTGGTGGCATCTTTGCCGGAAAATAATTTCCCGGAATAGCGCGTAAGGATGTCCTGTGCTTCTTTTTCCGCAAACTTCAAAGGCGGTGTCCCAAAACCGTTAAACTCTGATCCTGCCTGATAAAAAGGGGCGAATACAGAAATTTTGCTTTGAGTTTTCCGCTTTCCGGAATGATTCATCTGCCAGAGAGCAAGAGAATAATGATAAGAAAGATCGAAATGATCAGACAGGTATTTTCCGTTTTTTTGTAAAGATTCAAAAGGAAGATAATTCAGAAAATCATCAGAGATCAGGATGATTTTTTTTGCGGATATTTTTGGAAGCAGGACTTTTGTCAGGGCTTCGGAATTGTCCGGAAGAACTAAAGGTGTTTTAATTTTTCCTATAAAATCAGTGGTTAATTTTTTTATTCCATTGGCTTTTCCCAATTTCAGCAATTCTATTTTCCCTTTCATTATCGATACTTGAAAAATATCTTCTGTCCCGACATAAAATTTCAGAATTTGCTGGTCTTGTTCCAAGTGGTCCAGTATATTCTGAATGCTGTGTTTGTCCTCTGTCAAAATCCGGAAACTGGCGGAAACATCATCCGAAACATTTCTTTTATGAAGAAATTCTTTGTAAAGGTGCTTGGAAGAATTACGTTCTATGAGCCCGATAATTTCTGCTGTTATGCTCTGATTATTGCGGTGTTTTTCAAAAGCAATGTTCAGCAGTCCTTCCGTAATTTTGGTATGAAGGCTATGCAGCAGTGGATTAAACTCGCCTTTCAAATAAAATTCCCGGAACATCTCCGAAGAGATCAGGAATAATTTTTCCGCTTTTTCCAGATCAGGTTTTTGACGTCCCTTTTTGTACTTATCCAGAAAAATATGCCCCGAACTGACAAAGATATTAATGAAATAATTGGAGTTCAGGTCTTTGAGATCATTAAAACTCAAATCCTTTATTTTGGTTTGCTTTCCTGTCTTTTTCAGGATAATATCTGCAATGCTTTTTTCTGTAAGATCTGCTGCTTTTTCATACGCTCCCAAACCGGCAAAACCCATTGCTTTCATTATATTCAACGAATAAATGCTGGAATTGAAATCTTTTTTCTGCCTTACCAGTTCCAGAGATGAATTAATCCAGAACAGCGCTTTTTCGTAATTTTTCAGCTTCAGGTAAGAAGCGCCGATCTTGGAATAGGCGATCATCCGGTAATGCGGATAATCGGTTTTCAGAGCGTAATCTGCGGATTTTTCCGAAGCGCTGATGCATTTCAGAAAATCCTGTTCGTTGTAATAAAATCCTGCGATCTCCGAGTAGCAGGAATTGATGTAGTTCCGGTCCTCTTCGGTTCCGGAGGCGGTTTCTTTCAGGAAAATATTCAGGATAGCAATAGCTTCATCCGGATTTTTATTCATCAAGGCAACGATCATCTGCATTTTCCTGAACACTCTTCTGGCGTGCGGAAAATTTTTGTCTGTAGCAGGGATCTTATTAAATATTTCCCGGAATTTTTTTTCTGTCCGGTCCAGACCATTCAGATCATTGTAATTATTCTGATAATAAAACAGATCATTATAGGTAGAGATGATCCTGGCTTTCTCAAAAAGATGAGGCGATCCCTCCATTACCTCCAAGGCTTTCTGTGTATAAAAAATTTCGTGTTTCTGATTGTAATTCCCGCTGGCAGAATAAGCGAGCTCAAAATAAATCTTACCAAGCAGCTTTCTGTTTTTAATCAGTTCGTCTTTATGTTCTTTCACAAGAGATTGCAATATTTTTTCTGCTTCCTTATAATTCTCACATTGATTGAGAGAATACGCTTTGGTAAAATAAAAATCCGCTTTCAGCGATGAATCAATGTCCGAATTTTTATAAGAATCGAGAATAGATAACACTTTTTTGCAATCTCCGTTTTCCGTCATTTTTTCTAATTCCGAAAAGGGAATAACACTGCTCTGCTGGGAAAAACCAGCAAAAAAATTAAAGACCAGCAAATAAAATACACCGAACCTGAAAAGCATCTTGTAATGAATGCTTAAATATACCGAAAGAAAAAGAATTAAAGCACCCGGCTTTGATGAAAATCTTGGTATTTTTTATCTGATACGGAATAGGCAGAAAAAATGGAAACTTTCTGAATCTAATCGTCTTTACGCTCCGGTAATATCAAGACAACATTGTACTTATAACGAGCATCTGTAGAAATAGTCGTTCAATATTTTCTATTTTTGTATTTCGATAATAGATTAAGACTTAATTTCAAAGTCTTTTTTAGTCATTAAAAATCAGAATAAGGTTATAAGATGAATGAAATAAAAAAAGTTCCTATCGATAAGGTTGTTAAACCTATTCAGAAATTTATCCAGCAGGAAAAATCAGGCGGATTGATATTAGGTATCAGCGTAATTATTGCATTGATATTGGCAAACTCACCTTTACATCTTCAATACCACCATTTTTTTGAACAGAAATTGGGCTTTCAGTTTAATGGCAGCACTTATCTGGAATATAGCTTCCATCATTGGATAAACGATGGACTGATGGCTATTTTCTTTTTCGTGGTGGGATTGGAATTGAAAAGAGAAATCGTAGCCGGAGAACTTTCCAACCCGAGAAACGCAATGCTCCCTATTGCCGCAGCAATTGGCGGGATGCTCGTTCCTGCGCTTATTTATTTTTCACTTAATCCGACCGGCGAAGTACAAAGCGGCTGGGGAATTCCTATGGCAACGGATATTGCGTTTGCTTTGGGCGTTCTCTATCTTCTGGGCAGTCGTATTCCGTTGGCATTAAAAGTCTTTTTAACAGCTTTGGCGATTGTTGACGATTTGGGTGCTGTATTGGTTATTGCCTTTTTCTACACTTCTGATATTTCGATGATTAATCTGGCTATGGGGTTATTCTTTCTTTTGGCGATGTATATTGGCAATAAAATGGGGGTAAGAAGTATTTTATTTTACGCATTATTAGGTATTGGCGGAGTTTGGTCGTCGTTCTTACTATCGGGGGTTCACGCTACAATTGCAGCAGTTCTTGCAGCATTTACCATCCCTGCCGATGTTAAATTAAAAGAGGATATTTTCATTACAAGGATAAAAAAACATTTGGGACAATTTGCCAATGCAGATCCCGATAACTCGGCTCCGACATTGACCAATGATCAGCTGCACATCCTCGAAAATGTCAATACGGATACCAATAACGCCATTCCTCCATTGCAAAAACTGGAACACGCAATGCACCCCTTTGTGACCTTTGTTATCATTCCCATTTTTGCCTTAGCCAATGCAGGCGTTTCTGTATTGAATATTAATGTTGATGAGCTGCTCAGCACTAATGTTGCTGTTGGTGTCGCCTTGGGCTTATTGGTAGGGAAAGTTGTGGGTGTAGTAGGTTTTACGTGGTTGTGTACAAAACTGAAAATAGCCCCTTTCCCGGATGGTATGAATATTAAAAATCTTTTAGGATTAGGGCTTCTGGCTTCTATCGGGTTTACAATGTCCTTATTTGTAACCGAGCTGGCATTCTCGCACGAAGTATATAAGGTACAGGCAAAAGTCGGCATTTTTGCGGCATCTATTATTGGCGGTGTATTGGGTTATCTGGTATTAAGCAACCAAAGTAAGAAACACAATAACAGCTAAAAACCTACCTATGCCCAATTATTTTGAAAATCCTAAGAGCAAACTTGACCTGTTTCGTCAAAAAATGTACATCATCATTTATGGTGTGAATACTCCTGCTGGAAAAGCTTTTGATATCGGGCTGCTCATTGCTATTTTGTTGAGTGTTTTTACGATAATGGCGGAAACAGTGGAGGGTATTGACCATACTTATCATAAAGAACTTATTGTTTTAGAATGGATTTTTACCATTATTTTCACGCTGGAATATGCCCTCCGGATTTTTGTCAGCAAAAAGCCTTTCCGGTATATTTTCAGCTTTTATGGTATTATTGATTTTCTTTCCATTTTGCCAATGTTCCTTTCCATTTTCATTACAGGAAGCCATATACTGAGCAGTCTGAGGATTTTAAGGTTATTGCGATTATTCAGAATATTCCGTCTTATTGAATTTGTAGAAGAGTCATCAAGACTGAAAGTAGCTCTGATGGCAAGCCGGGCAAAAATCTTGGTATTTCTCTATACGGTTTTGATTATTGCCGTTTTGATTGGCACATTGATGTATTACATTGAGGGACCGGAAAACGGTTTTACAAGTATTCCGAGAAGTGTATTTTATACCATTGTTACTCTTACTACGGTGGGCTATGGCGATATGGTTCCCACAACAGCTTTGGGGCAGTTTTTGTCAATGATACTGATGGTTACAGGTTACGGTATTATTGCTGTTCCGACTGGAATAGTAGGTGTGGAAGTTGCGAAAGAAGTTGGAAAGCGTATCAGTCAGCAACAGCAGGATAAGGATAAGGATAAAGAACATAACAGGCTTAACGGAATTGTTTGCTCCCTTTGCAATCAGGAAGGTCATCGGGATGATGCCCAATATTGCTATAACTGCGGACACCATTTGAATACCTGAACAAACCAATATAACTTATGATCAATAGAATAGTTGACTTCATTAATCTTCACAAAGGGGAGGAAGAAAAAAGCAAAGTCCTCGAAAATGTTTTTAATAATATTTCATTTCGTGGTTCCAACCTGTGGATTTTGGCTTGTGCCATTATTATTGCTTCTATCGGGCTGAATGTAAATTCAACAGCCGTTATTATTGGAGCAATGTTAATTTCTCCATTGATGGGACCGATTGTAGGCGCAGGTTTCGCTTTAGGGACTTACGATTTTTCTCTACTTAAAAAATCAATGAAAAATTTACTGATTGCAACAGTTGTAAGTCTTATGGTGTCTGCGATTTATTTTTACCTTAGTCCATTTAAAGATGTACAGTCAGAATTATTGGCAAGAACCGCACCCAATATTTATGATGTGCTTATTGCATTTTTTGGCGGATTGGTCGGCGTAATTGCCATTACACGGGTAGAAAAAGGAAATCCCATTCCTGGAGTAGCCATTGCTACCGCTTTGATGCCACCTTTATGCACGGCAGGTTACGGATTAGCGACTTTTAATTTTTCCTATTTTGCAGGAGCATTTTACCTGTACACTATCAATTGTTTCTTCATTTGTATTGCCACATTTTTTGTAGTTAAATATTTAAAATATCCCGCTACGAACTTCAAGGGCAAGCGTTATGAAAAACAAATCCGATTGGGCATTACTACGTTGGTAATGATAATGATTATTCCCAGCTTTTATTTAGCTTATAATCTCTTTAATGAGAAGAAATTTACCAATACCGTTGAAGATTTCATCAATACAGAGTTCAGCAGCCGTGGATTTACGGTCATCTTTAAAAAACTAAACTACAATTCCAGTCCACGAACGGTAGACATCGCTTTCCTGAATAAAAAACTCAACAAAGATGAAATAGCGATGTATAACCGATTGCTTGACGAGAAAGGCATTCACAATACCGTACTGACGTTTAGGCAGAATGAGGAAGACATCAAATCGGAAATATTAAGCGAAATCAACAAACAGAATACTTCCGTTTCCGAAAAGGATATAACAATTAGTGACCTGCGGCAGGAGCTGGATAAATATAAAGTCAGCGAACCCAATCTTGTAAAAGAAATGAACATTCTCTTTCCAGATTTTAAAAATATCAAGTTGGGGAAAATAGAAAAATATCCGAATACCGACAGCACAAAAGTTCAGTTCCTGGTATTGTATAATGCCGACAAAAAACTCAAAAACGGAGATAAGGAGAAAATAAAACAATGGCTAAAGGAGCGATTAAGCAATCAACAGGTTTTGCTGGTGCAAGATGAGGAAATGGAATAAGCAAAAGCCGAGATATTTCTTTTTTAGTTGTTCTTTAAAAACAGTCACGCAAAATCGCTGTTAGCAGTAGTACTTGATTATTAGCCCGATAATAAATGAAAAAGGTGAGATTAATTGAAAATATAGTGGTTTTAATATGTCAGCTGCTTTGTTTGAAAAATTATGATGAAGATGTCTTGGCACAAAATAAAGAACAAAAGAAGTGAAGAGCATAAACCAACTAAATACTTTAAAAACTTCTGGATATTTTGAATAATCTGAACATAAAATTAATGCAATTGCCGGTATCATTCGGATTGTTATTTCGGAATAGTTTATAAAATTCGTGCTTCCCGCTTTTCTTAAAGTCTCTCTCGCCATTTCAGGCTTAATTAGCATAATACCTCCAACGCATATAAAGAATATTCCGAAAACAATTATTGTACATTTTGCGATTTCAATTACCATAATTTTTCTTCAATATTTGAATTAATTTCTGTTTTTCCGACTCTGCCATAGTATTACCGCAAACTCTCAATACAACAAAATTACAGAAATATTCTAAAAATGTTAGTTTGTATGACTGTCTATTATTAAAGTTTGTTTAAATACTTTTGAGAACGCAGTGTTGTAAAAAGTTGAAAGGAAATCTCCATCCGCTTACATTTTTCTATCAAACAAGGATATACTTTTATTTATTAACGCCTGAGCTTTTTCTTTCTATAGTTTTGAATGTTATTGTCTTCCGGCTGATTATTATTTCTGTCCCCAAATCGTAAAAGTGTAAACAAATCAGCAACTTTCATTGTATTCTTAAAAATCTCCCCAAAAGCGGAAACAGGAATATTGTTATCTTTTGAAACTTTGTCTACGATTCTGCTCAATTCTTCAACCAATTGTTGATGATTCTCTATTTTCAAATAAGGATTTTTAAGTCTTTCAAACCGGATAGCCTTTTCGAGTGTGTTCTGAACGGAATCCAGATATTTTTTCTTTTCAGCAGCAAAAACCATTTCATTGCTTAGGAGCGTGGAGTTTTTGGTTTTGAAAAGAGAAACTTCTTTTTTCAAACTTTCGATTTTTGTAGTAAGCTCTAAAATTTGTTTCAATTTAGAATCAAGTTCGGTTTTGTTTCTGTGAAGTTTCATATTTTGAATTTTAAAGTTTTTCTCATAATTTTTGATGGTTTTATCTGTTTTGATTTTCTGAAATCCAAGAAAATCCGGTTCTTTCACAATCAGTTCTTCAAATTTTTTAGAACCGATTTCGGATTTCATTTCATTGTATCGTTCTTCCAAAACTTTCAAATCCTCTTCCTTTTTCTTGATTTTAAATTCAACCGCTTCCAATCGCTGAATTCCTGCATTGGATTTTCCTCTTTCCATTTCCAAGCATTCCGCCGCCATATCCTGCATTTTGGAATAATGAAAAGACTGGTGCTTCAAAGTTTTACCCGTTTCCAAATCCTGCCAGTCCGCAACCAAATGAGCGTGATAATTCGGTTTCCATTCTTTAGTGTCCTTGTCGTAATGTCCTTCGTCTTTGTGAATGACAATCTGAAAAATCCTGATTTTCAGTTCTTCTTCTAATCTTTTTGCCAAATTTTGAAGTTCGAGCATTGTTGTATTTTCTTTGATTACCACAACGGCTTCACGAACCGGCATTGCGTTTTTCTGTAATTTTCTGCCTGATTTTTCTTTGCAGTAGGTTTCGATTTTTTGGATTCGGTCTGCGATTTTCTGCTCCATCCAGTATTCGTTTTTCGGGGTTAAATCTTTACGGATATAGTCAAAGGATTTCTTCCTGAAATTATGGATTTCGGAATCGGATTTGGCTGCTTTGAAATTAATGGAAGTTTTCATATTTGCGTTTTTAAATCAATGTATATGTGTGGAATTATATAATGCTGTAAGTATTGAAACCTGTATCTGTTTTACGCAGGTTCTTGATTTACCTGTATTCATTTTACGCAGGTTCGGAAAAGCTGACCTTGTACTATTTTTACAGATTAAAAAGCCTCGCAGAGCGAAGGAGAAACTTTGTTGGGAGGAACGACCTTCAAAGTTGCGAATGAGCTCCTAACTTTTGCGTATAGTTGGTAAAAAATATGCACACGCACTTTCCGCTCATCATCAGCGTTTTCTTTTGTATGATTGAGTGATTTGCTGATTTTCCTGCTGCTCTCTTTGATGATGTTTTTCGATTTCAATTTTGATTCGTTCGACCAAATACTCGTTCAAATCTTTGTGATTTTTGTAGATTTCCGAATAATCTTTGACGTTGGGAAAGGTTTGTAAAATTTCGTTTTTGCATTTCATTCCGGCTTGGTCATTATCTAAAAACAAATTGATTTTGGAATAACCTTTCAAATGCTCTTTGGTCTTATTTAAAAGTGCAATGGAATTCATTACGAGCAAATCTCCTTTATAGGATTTTTGCATTTCTATAAATGATAAGGCATCAATGAAGCCTTCAAAAACGGCTACATTTTTCCCGATTTTGCTTTGATAATTATCGCTATTTTTAATTTGATTTTGAATGTCATTTTTAAAATGAATGATTGAAATGTCTTTTTTCAAAAGTGAACCTTTGTAAAACGAATTTCGCAGTTCCCAACCTCCGGATAGGTTTTCAAATCCAATAGCATAAAGATTTTTTCCTCCGACAGTAAAATGAATTTCTATGACAAATGGATAAATCTTTGATGAAAGTTCTCTTTGCTGAAGATAGTTTTTGAGGTTTTCGTTTTGAAGCTCTTTGATTTCCGTAATTTGATAGTTCGGCTTTGAACTGTTTTGTTTTTGATTTGTGTTTTGCGGTTGAAAAGAAGAAAAATTTTGTTTTTTTGCCCAATCCAAAACTTCTTTTACCGAAACATTCAGATATTTCTGCATAAAATCGGTATTGTTTCCGCCGATTCCTTCCGAATGAAGATACCAAAGGTTTTGTTTTTTATCGAGCTTAAAAGAGGCTTGTATCTCTGTTCCGAATGGATTGAGATACCACGCTTCTTTTTCATTTTGCTTCGTGGGAAAGTGTCCGAGATTTTGGAGGATTTCCTCTAATTTTATCGTGTTGAATTGTTTGCAATTCATTTTGTCGTTTTTAAATGCTATTATTTTTATTTTCTCTTACCTGATTGCCTTTTCATTGATTAACAGGGTTTTAAGACATATTTTCACAATTACCTTTCTTTACCTTCTTACCACATTTTTATTCAGGTAGTTTTAGGTAATATTTTTTACTTTTAATTACCTAAATAAATTATTGATTATTAATTCACTATAAATCACAGGTAACTTGGTAACTTTGGTAAGTATGTTTTACTCAATTTTTCTCTTGATGAGATAACCATACACTTGAAGTTTAGAATGTTTTATCCTTTGATATTTTAAACTGGTGAGTGCTTTGCCAATTTTTATATTATTCAATCGCAATCCTAAAGCGTTGTTAATGACAAGCATAATATCCGTAGCTGTGAGAAATTCTTCGATTTTTTCAGATTTCTCAAAATGAGCCGAAATAAGCTCTTGCTCCATAGAAATTTGTGCATATTTTTCGTTTCGCTTTTCGTTTTCGGCTATATCTGTTGCAGTAAGCTCGGCATTATAATTTTTTCTTTCAAAGGCATTGTAATAAGCCTGTGCCCAGACTTTATTAATGTCAATTTCATTTGAATATGAAAAATCAATTTGAAAGACTTCAAACACCAGCCAACGCACACTTCCTGTTTCATCAGAAAGGAAATCTGTCCGATTGGTAGAACCAACAAAAGAACAAGTTCGCTCAAGGTTTTCGGCTTTTCGGGCATAAGGAAGTCGTACGTTTGCACTGCTTTTGGAAACAAAAGATTTCAGAGTATTAACATCTGATTTAGACAAAACAGCTAATTCGTCCATATTACAGAGCAAATTTTTGCATATTGCAATAATTCCGTCTTTGTCTATGGAAATATTTTCGGTATAATAATTTTCAAGCTTTGATGGAATTAAAAACCTTAAATATGAAGTTTTTCCGGAGTTTTGATGAGCTGCCAATACCAAACACTGCTTGTTTACATATCCTTTTTTTAGTGAACATAGGACTGTTCGTGTAAGCCATTTTTCAAAATGATAAGAGAAAGCCTCGTCATCACTTGTTTTCACATAAGCTGCCAATTTTTTGATATAATCTTGTCCGTCCCATTTTTGCAATCGCTCAAAGTATTCCTGAATAGGATTGTATTTTGGGATTAAATGGCTTCTGACAAGAACTTCCAACTTGTTCATACTTATTTCGATGCCGGATTGTGCTAATTCTATCAACAGTGAATTGATATTCAAAGCCGTCCAATCTTCAGGATGAAATTTCAATTGTATTTCAAGCTCCAACGCAATTTCATTAAACCGAATTCTATATTTTTCGTTCAGATATGTGATTGCCCTATCATAAATTGTTTTTGATGGAGTATCAGATTGATATAAGAATTTTTGCCCGTCCATAACCAATTTATTTATTTCGGTTATGATGATATTTCAGAGCTTCAGTTTCGATTTCCTGAAGCGTTTTCTTCTTACCTTTAGAAATCCATTCTAAAATTTCATCTTCAAAAAAGTAGAGTTTCTTTCCGTTTTTGTAGCAAGGGATTTTTCTTTCTCGTACAAGCGTGTAAATCGTAGGTTTTGCTTTTCCAATTATCCGGCTTACTTCTTCAATACCGATTGGAATACGTTTTTCGGGAAATTCTTGCATTTGTCCTTTCTGAACCAAAGATTTGATTTCTGCAATTTCAATCGTTAAATGGGCAACTGCTTTTGGAAGGTTTTCAAAAGAAATGTCGTTTATGTCCATAACTATCGTTTTTAATTGTTATGGTGCAAATGAAAAAAGTGTTTTTGCAGTGTCCTACAACACAACAAAAACACTTATAAAACACAATGTCTTGTTAATTATTGGTGTTTAAAAACCGGAAAGATTATCTGTAATTTTTATAATTCCTTTTTTCTCATCATCTTTCAAGTGCCGTTTGATACTTTCAACTTCTGCATCTTTCAAGGTTTCAGCAAAAACTATTTTTAGAAAAAGAGCCATTTTCTCTTGTTTCGTCACTTTGAAATGGTTCCAGATATTCCAGCCAAAATGATAGATGTTAAGACTTGATAAATTATTTATTTCAATGGGATTAACGGTTTCAAAATCTATGTTTTGTGAATACTTTGCTATATACTCACATAATAATTTCAAATCATCATCGGTAGTATATAATGCAAATTGTTTCTGAGTATAATGAATTGCGATTTCAATTTTGGTTTGATTTCTGTCACTGATTGCAGCTTGTTGTTGTTCTCTTATTTTTTCAAAATTCTCAATAGAAGTCTTTTCTTCAGGAAATTCAGAATTTCTATTTTTAAAGAAAATTTTTAATATCCTGCTAACTAATTCATCGACGAACAGGCTAAGAATAGCAAAAATTAATATACCGAAACCTGTACAAATCCAAAAAATCATATTCGCTGTGTATTCATCAGCTCCTTTTTCTATAGAAATGAGCCTTCCAAACACTCCGATTAAAACACAAACTATCAGAACAGACAGATATATTACGATATATTCAAAGTGTTTTGTTTTCATTCCGGACTGCTCTTTAATGATTCTAACTTTATCGCTTCTGCTGCTTTATTTTTCTTTTCATCAATCACTTTTGCGTAAACCTGCGTAGTCTTCACATTGGTGTGACCGAGCATTTTGCTGACGGTGTAAATATCCGTTCCGTTCGATAATTGCAAGGTTGCAAACGTATGGCGGAAGCAATGAAAAGTGATATTTTTCTGAATCCCTGCTTTTTCAACCCAATTTTTTAATGGGCGATTAATCCAAGCCGGATTCGTTAAATTCTCAAAAACCAAATCGTTGGGCGATTTTGGTGTTCCGCAAATTTCTAAAGCTTGTTGGGAAATCGGCATATATTCAACGCCTTTTGTCTTTTTTTGAGTGAAACTGATTCTTGGCTGATTGTTTTCAATACTTATTTCATTCCACTTCAATTTCTGAATATCGGAGTGGCGTAAACCTGTTAGTGCAGAAAAAAGAGCCGCACGTTTTAGAACATCATTTTCACAAGGCGTTACAACTAAAGTATTGAGTTCATCAATCGTTAAATATTCTCTTCTCGATTCTTCATTTGGAATTCCCTTTATTTTGGCAGAAATATCTAAAGTAAAATAACCGTCAATAAAAGCTTGTTTTAAAGCGGCTTTGAAAACAGAAAAGTACGTTGATGCACTGTTTTGGGACAAAATCCCTTTTTTATTTCCACCACTAGGTGCGTTTAAAAGAAAATTTTTAAAATCTTCACAAAATTTAATATCAATTTTAGAAAACGAAATTTCACTACCTTGATAAGAGATTAAAAAATCAATCGCTCTTTTCCAGTTTACCCTAATTGATGCTGAACTGTTTTTATGTCGCCTTTTGATTAGAGATTTGAAGTAGTCTACAAAATTCTCCTGCCTTTTTTCATTCATTGTCTCTTGCAGCAAATCAACTTCATTGTAAATATTCTTTTTATCATATTCCCTTTGTCTTATTTTTCGTACAGAATCTGCATAAAACATAGTTTCCTTATCAAGATCACTTTTGCAAATGATAACACCATTATCGTCCCTTTTCGGTTTGAAAGAAATGGAATTTTCGGTTCTTTTCGCAACTCTTTTCTTGTCAAATTCAACGGTGGTAACAGTTCTGTTTAGATACTCACGAATTCTCTGAACTTCTTCTTTTCCAGGCACAATTACAGGATAACTTTCCAAGTAGATATACCATTCTTTTCGATATTCAGACTTCCTGAGTCTTACCGTGACTTTTGTTCTTATTAATTTTTGTTTCATTTTGGATCAAAAATTTCATCAATGTATCTTTTAGGAACGTACACAAAACTTCCGACTTGTTTTGTTGGAATTTTATTTTTCTTAATCACATTACTTACGGTGCTGGGATTTGCTTTATATTTCTCACTAATCTCTGAAATCGTATAGCAGTTCCCAACTTCAAAATCTCTATTTTCTTCTTTTTGTGCTTTCACAAAGTTGTCTGCAGGAGCGAACAATAATTCTAAGTCAAATTTGCTTACTCTTGTAAGTCGGTGTCCAAAATTATGAGCAGGAATCTTTCCATTTTTGATTAATCTATGGATGGTATCCTTCGAAATTCCATAAAGAATCACAGCTTCACTAACAGAAATATACGGTCGTGTTTGAATTTCAGCAATTCTATTACTCTTTTTTTCTAAAAGAGATTGCTTCTCCTTCACTTCCTTGTCTAACTGTTTCTGTCGTCTTCCTTGTTTCTCCGAACAATATTTAGAACAAAATCTTGTCGAAACAGTTTTTGCTTCGAAAGGTTTTTCGCAGAACTCACATAGTTTCGGAATTTTCAGTTGACTAAAACCCATTAAAAAATTATTTTTCGGTTTACGTGCATTTTAAGGCAATTAAGGCTAAATAAGACCTAATAAGGCGCACATTATTCGCATTTAAGGCGCGGTACAAATATGTTACAAAAATAGCATAAAAATCGATCAAAATCAAGCATTTTCAATAATTGTCAAAAATAAAAAATCGCTGTAAATTACTCATTTACAGCGATCTTATGATTATTTCTGATTGATTGTAATCGGCGATTACTTCACTTCTTCGAAGTCAGCATCCTGAACATCGTCAGCACCACCGTTAGCAGCACCTCCTTGTTGTTGTCCAGCATCTGGTCCAGCTTGTTGACCTTGAGCGTACATTTCTTCTGAAGCTGCCATCCAAGCAGCATCTAATGCTTCAGTTTTTGTTTTTGTAGCATCAAAATCTTTAGCATCGAATGCAACTTTCAATTCTGCTGCTGCAGATTCGATAGCCGCTTTTTTGTCAGCTGAAAGTTTGTCACCAAACTCTTTCAATTGCTTTTCAGTTTGGAAGATTAATCCATCTGCTTTGTTGTAAACTTCAACTTCTTCTTTTTTCTTAGCATCAGCAGAAGCATTTTCTTCAGCTTCACGCTTCATTCTTTCGATTTCTTCATCAGAAAGACCTGAAGAAGCTTGGATTTTAATCGATTGCTCTTTACCAGTTCCTTTATCTTTTGCAGAAACGCTCAAGATACCGTTAGCGTCGATATCGAAAGTTACTTCGATTTGAGGAACTCCTCTTGGCGCTGGTGGAATATCTGTTAAATCAAATTTACCAATCTCTTTGTTATCGTTAAACATTGGTCTTTCACCTTGTCCAACTCTGATGCTTACTGCAGGTTGATTGTCAGACGCTGTAGAGAAAACTTCAGATTTTTTAGTTGGGATAGTTGTGTTCGCATCAATTAATTTAGTGAACACAGACCCCATCGTTTCGATACCTAAAGAAAGTGGCGTAACGTCTAATAAAAGTACGTCTTTAACATCACCTGTTAAAACTCCACCTTGGATTGCAGCACCAATTGCTACAACTTCGTCTGGGTTAACTCCTTTTGAAGGCTTTTTACCGAAGAATTTCTCAACTTCTTCTTGGATAATTGGGATTCTTGTAGAACCACCAACCAAGATAACTTCGTCGATATCAGATGTTGATAAACCAGCATCAGATAATGCTTTTTTACAAGGCTCCATTGATCTTCTTACCAAATCAGCAGATAATTGCTCGAATTTAGCCTTAGTTAAAGTTTTCACTAAGTGTTTAGGACCTGTAGCTGTAGCTGTAATGTATGGAAGATTAATCTCTGTTTGAGTAGAAGAAGATAATTCAATCTTAGCTTTTTCAGCAGCTTCTTTCAATCTTTGAAGAGCGATGGCGTCTGATTTCAAATCTACACCTTCTTCAGCTTTAAATTCGTCTGCCATCCAGTTGATAATTACATCATCGAAGTCGTCACCACCAAGGTGCGTATCTCCATTTGTTGATAATACTTCGAAAACACCATCTCCTAAATCTAGGATAGAAATATCGAAAGTACCACCTCCAAGGTCATATACTGCAATTTTTTGATCTTTGTGAGATTTATCTAAACCGTAAGCCAACGCTGCAGCTGTAGGTTCGTTGATAATTCTTTCTACTTTAAGACCTGCAATTTCTCCAGCTTCTTTCGTCGCTTGTCTTTGCGCATCGTTGAAGTAAGCAGGAACTGTAATTACCGCTCTTGTTACTTCTTGCCCAAGATAATCTTCAGCAGTTTTCTTCATTTTCTGAAGTGTCATAGCAGAGATTTCTTGAGGTGTATATTCTCTGTCGTCAATTTTTACTTTAACCGTATCGTTTGGTCCAGCAACTACTTTGTAAGGTACTCTTGTGATTTCTGAAGCGTCATCTTTGAAGTGCGTTCCGATAAATCTTTTGATAGAGTAAACTGTTTTTGTAGGGTTAGTTACCGCTTGTCTTTTTGCAGGATCACCTACTTTTCTTTCGCCATCTTCAGTAAATGCTACGATAGATGGAGTTGTTCTTTTCCCTTCTGCGTTAGGGATAACTACAGGATCTTTACCTTCCATTACTGCAACGCAAGAGTTGGTTGTTCCTAAGTCAATTCCGATTATTTTGCTCATATTTTTATTTTTTTAATTTTAAATTGTTGTTATGCATTTCTCAATCTTTGTGCCATTGGGAAATGCTGACAAAATTTGTTATTAACAATGACATATTGTCAGTTTTAGGAAATGATTTGTTTAAAAAAGACGTCAAAAGAGTCATCATTTTCGAGTTTTAATTTTTTACGAAAACGATAACGTGTGGTATTGACACTATTTGCGGAGATGTTGAGTGCCGAAGCGATTTCTTTTGAGTTAAAACCTTCATAAAATAACGAAATCAAATTAATATCAGCTGTATTTATTTCTGGAAATTGCTGTTTTAATTTAACAATAAGTTCTAGAAGATTAGATTTAGAAATATTCTTAATTTCCGAGCTTTGATTGGTAAGATTTGCAAACTCTAATTTGATCTGGTTAACATCGCTTTGAGTAAGGGTTTCCGTCTTTTTAATCTTGTAGAAAGATCTTCCAAAAAAGTTGTTCAGGCTTTCTGACTGTTTTACAAAAGATGATAAATATTGTTGATTAAGCGTGTCTTGTTCTTGGAGGATTATTTCTTTAAGAGGATTGTTTTGAAGTTCGATTTCGATAATTTTTTTGTCTTTTTCGATGCTAATAAGTTTGCGCTTGTTGTTTTTACGTAATAAATAAATACTGAAGGCAGCAATGACCAGCAACAGAGCCGAAATTATAAATATGATATAATAATTACGTTGCTTAGATTTTAATTGTAATAAAGAAAGCTCTTTGGTTTTGACATCGTTCTCTAGCTCAACCAGTTTAATTTTATCGGTGCTACTTTTTTCGGCTTGCGAAATAGTGAGGTCGTAGTATTTTTTTGTGTGTTCTAAAGCTTTGTACGGATTTCCAATCTCTGCGTAATATTCTTTATAATCGCTATAGATGGTCACAAGATTATCATCTATCTTATATTATTTTAGCACTTCTATATTTTTCGTAGTAGACATAGCCGACATTTTGATAAATTTTTATAAGATTGAGCGTGTCTTTTTGGCTTTCTAAAAATGGAGTAGATTGATGAAATTTTCTGATTTTTCGGTCAAGACTGGGTTATACATTGGCTTGGTTAAGTATGGCTTGACCTTGTTTTTTTATATTGTTAGTCTGCTTTGCTGCAACTTCAGCATCTAGAAAATATTAATAAGCTTTTTTGAGATTTCCCTTTTGTCCCCAAAAAACACCAAGACTAAGATAAGTGTCTGCTAACCATTCTTTATTATTTTGCTTCAGCGAAATTTCTAGATTCTTGTTAAGTAATGAAAGCGGATAATTGGTATCTGTAAAATTATTTTTATTAACAATTCTATTGACTTCGAGGATGGCATTTTCTTGATAAACCATTGTAATGACTTTTTTTAGACTATCACTTTCTTAAAGTTGGGCAGGTATTAAGCTGAAGCTGGCTAATACAATGATAAAGCTTAGTAGATATTTATTTAGCTTGTTGAACATATACCTAGAAAAGTTTTTTTTATCTTAAACAAGCAAATGTATTAAATTATTAAATAAGAAAAAGCTGTCTCCGATGAAGACAGCTGTTCAAAATTTAGAAAAACTTAAAGATTATTCTTTAACAACTTTTTCTGTTGTAACATTCGAGTTTAGATCTTTCATTTTTACAATGTATACACCTTTAGGCAGATTTGCGAATGAAATGCTTGATTGATTAAAGCTTGTTTTCAAACCCTTACCTTGCATATCATAGATTTGCGCCTCTACAATTTTTTCTTTCGAACTGATATAAAGAGTATTTTTAACAGGAGTAGGATACACTTTTATTGTTTTTCTATTTACTTCTGCAGTTGCAAGAGTTGGTGTACATGCACCTGAAATTTGAAATATATTATCTACACCTTTACCATTGTCATAAATTTTTGGAGACCATGTTGCACCATTATTAGTTGATCCCATAGATGATAAGCTATCATCATCGATGTTGTATCCGACCCAACGGATAGGGTAACCATCGTCATTTGTTGTAACACTTAACCAATATTTTTTAGTTAAAACATCAGTTGGGAAATCATAAAGTGTTGGGAAATCAATTTGAATACCTTTAAGATTATCTAGCGTCGAATTAACTAAAATTGTCGAATAGTCATTTCAGTAAGAAAAATCATTAGTTGTCCATATTGTTTACTATGTTGTACCATTGTCAATCGACGATAGTACCTCAAAACTCATTAATTCTAACTCTGCGTCAACGGAGCTAAAATTAGTAAACATCTCCATCTAAGGTTTTGTACTATTTTCTAAACTAAATGTAGGGCTTATTAGCCATTCGTCAATTGGTCCGCTGTCAGGTGGGGCACTACAAACAGCTTCGTAATGGCCGTCTGGTTGCTCCTCAGATATCTGCCAGTTATTAGTTGGATTGGTTTTTACTATTGTCCAGGTAGAAGGAATTGCTCCACCCGAAAAATCTTCGAAAAGATATTGTGCATAGCTAATCTGTATGCAAAACATCAAAAGTAAAAAGAAAGTTTTTTCATATCGTTTAATTTTGGTTCTCAAATTTTAGCAAAAAAAATCAAATTCAATTGTATTTTTTATAGACATCGGATAGGCAATAATGTTAACCAATTGATTATTACATGTTTAGTAAATTCGCTGTTTGTTTCATTTTATAATCAATAATTAATATTAAATCCGAATAAAAATGCGTATTAAAGCGTAAATTTGAGACATATCAAATTCAATTATGGCGCAACAATACAATCCGAGAGATATTACGTGGTTAGGTTTTAATGCAAGAGTATTGCAGGAAGCAAAAGACGAAACAGTTCCGTTACCTCTACGAATTCGCTTTTTAGGAATTTTTTCTAATAATCTCGACGAGTTTTTTCGAGTGAGAGTTGCAGGGCTAAAACGTGCTATGGATTTTAAAACTAAAATTATCCAAGAGTCTTTCTATGAAGCGCCTTCCAAAATTTTAGAAAAAATCAATAAAATTGTAATTACGCAACAAGAAGATTTTGACAAAACTTGGCGCGAGATTCAAAAAGAAATGGGCAAGCAGAATGTTTTTATTAAAGATTCTAAAAACTTGACTGTCGCACAGAAAGATTTTGTTGTTAGATATTTTGATGAAGAGGTAGAAAGTAATGTTATTCCGATTCTGTTGCACGATAACGTTCCAATGCCTTATATGCGTGATAAAAGCTTGTATATTGGGATTGCGATGCGCCGTAAAGAATGGAAATACGAAAGTAAATTTGCGATGATCGAAGTCCCAACAAGGACCAATAGTCGTTTTGTAATTCTGCCAACTGAGGATAAGTCGGAGAAGAATGTCATGCTTTTAGAAGATGTCATTATCTACAATTTACCGCATATTTTCTCGTATTTTGGATATGATGAGTTCGAAGCCAATTGTTTTAAAGTAACAAAAGATGCAGAGTTTGATTTGGATAACGATATCAAAACCACTCTTGCTGACAAAATCGAAAAAGGTATCAAAAGCCGAAGAAAAGGCAAGCCGACGCGTTTTGTTTTTGATAAAGAAATGGACAAAGCGCTATTAGAATTTTTAATTAAAAAATTAAACCTTTCCAAAAAAGATAGCATCATTCCGGGGCAGAAGATTCACAACTTTAGACATTTTATGGATTTTCCAGATGTTTTTAAAGCTTATGAAAAACCTGTCGAACGGACACAATTCACCCATCCAGCATTTGCGCAAAAGGAGAGAGTTACCGATGTTATTGTGCAGAACGATGTCTTGTTGACGTTTCCGTATCATAACTATGTTCCTGTTATCGATTTGTTGCGCGAGGCGGCTATGGATCCGCATGTTAAGTCGATCCAAATAACGGCTTATCGTTTATCGAGCAGTTCCAAAATCGTCAATGCTTTAGTGAATGCCGTTCGTAATGGTAAGGAGGTGACTGTGATGTTAGAATTGCGTGCCAGATTCGATGAAGAAGCTAATCTTGAATGGAAAGAAAAGTTAGAACTCGAAGGTGTTAAAGTTTTGGTCGGAATCCCGAATAAAAAAGTCCACGCTAAACTTTGTGTTATAAAAAAACGAGTGAATAATAAGACGATTCAATACGGTTTTATTAGCACTGGGAATTTTAATGAAAAAACAGCAAGAATCTACGGTGATAGCTTGTTGATGACAGCCAATCGTTCGATAATGGCAGATATTAATAAAGTGTTCAATGTTTTACGAAAGCCAAAAGAAGATCCAATGCCAGTGCTTAAAACTTGTAAATCTTTGTTGGTTTGTCCACAGTTTATGAGAGATAAAATCATTTGGCATATCGATAAAGAAATTGAAGAAGCTAAAGCTGGTCGCAAAGCGGAGATGATTATTAAGGTTAACTCTTTGAGTGATAAGATTTTAATAAACAAAATGTACGATGCAGCCAACGCAGGAGTCGATATCAAAATGATTGTCCGCGGCATCTATTGTGCTGTTAATCAAAAAGATTTTAAAAAGAAAATCCGTGCCATTAGCATTGTTGATGAGTATCTAGAACATGCGAGGATTATGTATTTCTATAACAAAGGAAAAGAAGATTTTTATCTGTCTTCTGCCGATTGGATGGCTCGTAACCTCGATTTTCGAATAGAAGCAGCAACGCCAATTTTACAAAAAGATCTTAAAAAACAACTCAAAGATATGTTGGATATCCAATTGAGTGACAATGTAAAAGCTAGAATTTTGGACAAAAATATCCGTAACGAATATGTTAAAAATGAAGATGGAAAACCAATTCGTTCGCAAATAGAAATTTATCATTATCTAAAAAATCTGTAGATTTATACTATGAAAATTGCAGCTATAGATATAGGAAGTAATGCAGCTCGACTGTTGATAAATGATGTACAAGAAGTTAACGGCAAGCCAGAATTTACAAAACTTAATTTATTGAGAATTCCGCTTCGTTTGGGGATGGATGTTTTTAATTTGGGCGAAATCGGGGCAGAACGTCAGAAGATGTTCATCAATTCTATGAAAATTTTTCATCAGTTGATGGAGGTTTACAATGTCGAACATTACAGAGCATGTGCAACTAGTGCGATGCGCGATGCTAAAAATGGCGCAGAACTTATCGAACTAGCAAAAAAAGAAGCACAAATCAACATCGAAATTATTACAGGTGACGAAGAAGCCACTTTGATTTATGAAAATCATGTTGAGGAAATCCTTGATAAAAAATCAGCCTATCTTTATATAGATGTTGGCGGTGGTTCTACCGAATTGACTTTCTACGAAAACGGAAAAATGCTTTACGAAAAGTCGTTTAATATTGGGACAATCCGATTGTTGCAAGGTTTGGTGACCGATGATATGTGGTTCGAAATGAAGTCCGAAATCAAGAAAAATATTCTTTCTAAAAATAATGTTGTGGCGATTGGTTCAGGCGGTAACATCAATAAAATTTTCTCTTTAAGTAAGACTAAAGACGGGAAAGCGATGTCTGCAGCCACGCTCAAAAAATATTATAAAACGATGAAAGAAATGAGCGTTGTCGAACGTATGTCTTTCTATCAGATACGAGAGGATCGCGCGGATGTTTTGGTGCCTGCACTTCAGATTTTTAATAATGTGATGAATTGGGCGGACATTAATCATATTTTTGTCCCGAAAATTTCCGTTGCAGATGGTTTAATTAAAAGCATTTATTCAAAACTTGAAAAGAAGTAACCACTTTGCAATCATTGCTTTTGTGAACTTTTAAAAGATATTATTTTTCGTCTTTCGCGTTTAAATGTAAAATGCAAAAACCTCCAACTTAGGAGGTTTTTCATTTATAAATTACTGTCGACTACGCTGATGTTTTCTCGGAAAAGTTCCACGGGTTTATCTAGTAAAACAGCAATAATGGTGAGATTATTATCCAATCGATCTTGGGGAATATCGATATACACAATGCCAGGGATTTTGCTCTAATACAATTTGTTGAATACTTGATGATTAATCACCGAACCTTCACCAACAATTCACACCCGCGAAATTTGATTTTTCAACTTTGATGGCGATTGGCCCATTGGGTTTTCCATCCACGAAAAGATATAAGGTTTGTCGGTCTTTGCTAAGTGTTGTCAAACCATCATAGTGCCCACTTGGAAGACTGTCGCCAGTGTTGTGAAAAGCTTCAGCATGTTTGTTTAGCCAGTTTTTAATCTCAGAATTTTGAGTTTTAATAGTCATATTCTGACCATCTTCTGTAAATCCATATTTCTGAAATAAGCCAACATTTTTAGTTTTGCTAACTTCTTCTGCAAGTCGGTAGACTGCCTGTTTTGTATCTTTGGAATTGATAATTTGGTTAAAATCAAAATTAGTTTCTACAACTGCTTCTTCGAATTTTGGTTTTTCTTTAAAGCTGATTTCGACAACGCTAACATCTTGATCGTAATTTGCATTAGTAATATTGATGTCGAGATTTCCTTTTTGATCAGTTCTATAATTTAGTTTCGCAGCTTTATCATTTAACATATTAAGAGCTAAAACTTCTGTTTGTAAACCATGAAGGCTAAGATGTTCTTTGTTGCGATCGAGATAAAGGAATAGTTTTTTTCCATCTTTTGAAAATGCGGATTTTCCCAAATAATTTTTAGAGTCTATACCTCGTCGCGTTCCGTAGATTGCGTCATGATATTTTTTGGTCCAACGACCAAGGTTTTCCAAAATATCGAGTTGTTCTTTCACAATCGTTCCGTCGGCTTTTGGACCAATATCAATGAGGAGATTTCCGCCCATACTAATGACATCTGCGAGAGTTCTGACAATCATATTGGGTGTTTTGTAATGTGTGTCAAAAGGTTGAAAACCCCAAGAATCGTTCATCGTATAACACAGTTCCCAATACTTGTCCTCGGGCGCAATAACCGGAATACCTTGTTCTGGCGTTGCATAATCACCATGTTGGTTGAGCCTAGAATTAATGATAATATCTTTATTAAATTTTCTAAGATTTGTCAATGTTTGCGGCGCTTTCCATTCTTTGGAAGAGTGTTCCCAATCACCATCAATCCAAATTAAATCTGGTTGATATTGTTATGATAATTCGTTAAGTTGATCTTGATGATATTTTATAAAATTATCCCAAGGTTGAGGTTCTTTTGCAATGTCAGAACGTTTTTTAGTTCTTATGGCAACATTATAGTTGTCGTGGTTGATGTAGTTGTTAAAAAATGCCCACGACTCGGATATTCCTTTAACATAATAAATGCCTCAATGTATGAAAATCCCAAGTTTAGCATTCTGAAATTATTGTATTTTGGAAGTTGGTTGGTCGTTTTTCTGTGCCGAAAAAAGTAGAGAAACACTTACGAATCCTGAACAAAATACTTTTTTCATGTCGGAGCTTTGTTATTTTTAATTATATGAAATTTTCGTCAATTTTCCTTTTGTTCGTTCTTAACCTACGTCAATATTAATCTTACAAAAGCTTTGTATTTTTGATAAAAATTATTACCAATGGAATTAGGAATAGGAATGTTTGGGGATTTATCAATAGACCCAACCACTGGAAAATATAGAAATGCTGGTGTCAAAATGCGTGAAATTTTGGACCAAATAAAAGTAATGGACGAAGTCGGAATCGATGTTTTTGCAATGGGCGAGCATCACCGCGAAGATTATGCGGTTTCTTCACCAGAAATCATTTTGGCTGCGGCTTCTAGTATTACTAAAAATATAAAATTAGCAAGTGGTGTAACCGTTTTAAGCTCTTCAGAACCAGTAAAAGTTTACGAAGATTTTGCAACGATTGATCAAATTTCGGATGGTCGCGCTGAGATTGTCGTTGGACGAGGAAGCTTCATCGAATCTTTTCCGCTTTATGGTTATGATTTGTCCGATTATAATGAACTCTTTGAAGAGAAATTAGGTTTACTTTTAAAAATAAATTCTGGAGAAAATGTAAGTTGGAAAGGTCGACTAAGAGCACCAATGAACTATCAAACCGTCTATCCAAGAGCTACAAATAATGGTAAATTACCAATTTGGGTTGCAGTCGGCGGAACGCCAGAATCTGTGTTGAGAGCAGCGACTTTGGGCTTACCTTTAATTGTTGCAATTATCGGAGGAATGCCAATGCAGTTCAAGCCCTTGATTGATTTTTACAAACAAGAATATCTAAAAGCTGGACATCCAGAAAGTGAAATGCAAATCGCCATACATTCGCATACTTTTGTTAGTGAAGATCCACAAGTGATCGAGGATTATTTTGAAAATTACAAAGCGCAAATGGATAGGATAGGAGCGAGTCGTGGTTGGGCGCCTTACACAAAAATGCAATATGACGGTGGACGCAGCGCCGATGGAGCTTTATTTATCGGAAATACTGATGAGGTTGTAGAGAAAATTAACCGTGTTAAAGAAGTTTTAGGATTGACAAGATTTATTGGACACATGGATGTTGGAGATCCGTCACACGATATCATGTTAAAATCTATTGAACTTTTCGGAACTAAAATTTCTGACCAAGTTCGTTAAAATAAAAAGCGCCTTTCAAAATTATTTGAAAGGCGCTTTTGTTATGCTTTATTTTCTTCCGAAGAATCATCAGGCTTTGGTGGTTCTTCTTTTTTAACCACTTTAACCGATTTTGTCTCGATAGTTTTTGTTTTTTCGTCTTCACCTTTTAGATAGGATGGAAGATTAAGTCCAGCCATATTGAATAGATCATTAAGTGGTGGAACAGTTTTCATCATACCAGAAACGAAGTTCGCTGTTGAGGTTGTTCCTTCAGGATTGTTGCCGCCATCCCAAACAGTAACTTTATCAATTTTGATATTTTTAACCGCTTCAACTTGCGTTCTAACCAATTCAGGAAGTTTTTCAATCAACAATAATTGGAATGCACTATTGGTGTCGCCACCAGCTGCTTTAACAACTTGGTCGTAACCTTCTGCCTGCTTAGTCAAAATTTCGTAAAGACCTTTCGCTTCAGCTTCCATTTTTGCGAAGATTGCATCTGCCTCACCTTTCGCTTGAAGTCTAATTTTTTCTGCTTCTGCTTCTGCATCGATGATGGCTTTTTGTTTCGAAATCTCCGCAGGTACAACGATGTTGGCTTGTTGTGTAGAACGCTCTCTTTCTGCTCTCGCAGTTTCTGCTTTTTGTTCCGCTAAATAGGATTCTTCCAAAGCTTTCGCTGCCTGTACTTTTTCTGCTGCAATTGCAATTTTCAAAGCTTCAGCTTCACGCTGTCTTCTTTCAGCATCAGAATTTGCAATCGTAATTTTCGCTTCGTTTTCCCCTTTAATCGCTAATGAGTTAGCTTCCGAAGTCGCAATACGTGCGTCTCTTTCAGCTTCTGCTTTACCAATCGCTTCATCTTTGCCAGCCGATGCAATACTAATTTCTCTATCTTTTTGAGTAATCGCAATTTTTACATCACGATCTCTTTGTGTTTCAGCAATTTGTGTGTCTTTTTCTCTGTCTGCGATTGCTTTACCAGTTTCACCAATTTTAGTTTGTTCAGCAACCGAGATAATCGCTTCGTTAATCGCTTTAGCAGCAGCTTCTTTACCAAGAGCTTCGATGTAGCCAGACTCATCACGGATGTCGGTAACGTTAACGTTGATAAGTTTTAGACCGATTTTCTTTAATTCGGTATCGACGTTTTTAGAAATGTTATCTAAGAATTTATCTCTGTCAGAGTTAATTTCCTCAATCGTCATTGTTGCAATAACCAAACGCAACTGACCAAATAGGATATCTTTAGAAAGTTCCTGAATTTGCTCCGGAGAAAGACCTAACAATCTTTCCGCTGCATTTCCCATGCTATCTGGCTCTGTAGAAATCGCGATGGTGAAACGACAAGGCACATCGACACGAATATTTTGTCGAGAAAGGGCGTTGGTCAAATTGGCTTCAATAGAAATTGGTTTTAAATCCAAATAAGCAAAATCCTGAATGACAGGCCAAACGAAAGCACCACCACCGTGGATACATTTCGCAGAACTGCCGCCAGTCTTACCATAGATTACCAAAATTTTATCCGACGGACAACGTTTGTACCGCGAGATAAGCGCCATAAAGGTTACGAATAGTACAAAGACGAGTACTACAATTAGGATAAAAGTCCCATTAATTCCATCAATCATTTTATAGTTTTATTTAAATTTTTTCAACAATAAGAATTTTGTCTTCGATACGAACCACTTTTACAAGTTTTCCAGATTGGATCGCTTCGGTTTCCGAAACTGCTGTCAACTCGTGGTTGGTCCCGTTAAGTGAAATTAAAACTTTTCCTTGACCTGATTTTTCAGAAGGTATTGTTAAATACACTTCACCACTTTTACCAATCAATTTGCTGATGTCAAAAGTGTTGTCTTCGGACAGTTTTAGGATTTGTTTGATAATGACAAAATATAACGCAATGAAAACCAAACCAACCAAAGCCGCGACAATAACCAAAAATGTTTTGTTCGTAATTGTTTGATAAAATGCTACACCAGCCCAACCAAAACCAAGTAAAAAATTAACCAAGTTTCTGAACGAGAATAACTGGAAAGGCGCATCGGCGTGGTCAAGGTTTCCGTCAAAATCAGCATTGATTCCGTCTGAGGCATCACTACCGATTAGCGTTAAAATGGTCTGAACTAGAAAAATTAAACTCGCTGCAATCGCAATCCACCAAAAGGCTTGCTGCAAAGAGTCCATTCCTTGTAAAAAGTCTAACATAGTTTTATTTAGTATTGTTTAAAAATAGTAAAAAAAATACAGAAATGAAAGCTTTTTTGGAGAATGCTTTTAAGTTTTTGTAAACTTTTTCTTAAATGTTTAGGTTTTAAATAAATGTAATAGGATGAAAAAAACGCTTCAAAAATGAAGCGCTCTATTTTATAATTCTTTTCTAAGTCTAGCAACTGGAATGTTGAGTTGCTCACGATATTTCGCGATCGTACGACGTGCAATGTTGTAGCCTTTTTCTTTTAAAATACCAACCAAAGCATCGTCTGTCAAAGGTTTTCTCTTGTCCTCGTTGTCGACAACTTCTTGTAAGTGATTTTTAATTTCTTTAGTCGAAACCTCTTCACCATCGTCGTTTGTCAAACTATCAGAGAATAGATTTTTAAGATAGACAATTCCGTTAGGCGTGTCCGCGTATTTACTTTTAACAACACGAGAAATCGTCGAAATGTCAAAACCTGTAATGTCGGCAACATCCTTCAAAATCATTGGTTTGATGTTTTTTTCGTCACCAGTTAAGAAGTATTCTTTCTGAAGTTTAACAATGGCAGTTATGGTTTGCAAAAGTGTATTTTGACGTTGATTAATCGCGTCGATGTACCATTTTGCAGCATCTAATTTTTGTTTAATAAACAGCGCTGCTTGTTTGTGTTCTGCGGATTTTTTATCATGAGAATAGGTTGTTAAAATTTCTTTATATTCTTCCGACACGCGCAGAGTAGGAGCATTTTTGCTATTCAGCATTGGGATAACTTGGTTGTCTTTGATCTGAATAACAAAGTCCGGAATAATCTCTTGGTTAATCGTAATCGTTTGCGTGTCAAAGTTGCCGCCGATTCTTGGTGATAATTTTGAAATAACTTCTAAAGCATCCTTAAGATCTTCTTCTTCGATGTCGTATTTCTGAATAATCTTGTTGTAATGCTTGTTACTTAACGCATCAAACTGATTTCTTAAAATATTGGCTGCCAAACTAACCGCAGGATCTGCACTTACTTTTTTCTCAATTTGCAGCAAAAGACATTCGCGAAGATCACGCGCACCAACACCAGCTGGATCTAGCTTCTGAACATAATTTTCAAGGATTTCGGTGACGTTTTCTGCTGTGGTATAAATGCCTTGCGAGAAAGCTAAATCGTCAACAATCGATTTGATTTCACGACGAAGATAACCATCGTTGTCAAGGTTTCCGATAAGATATTCAGCAATTTGTAGATCTTCTCCATCTATCTTAGCTAACCTAATTTGCTCTAAAAGATAGTCGTAAAGACTTTGACCTTCTGTTAACAAAGATTGATTGTCGAACTCTTCATCGTCAGCAGAATAGTTGCTAGATGCTGTTTTGTAACTTGGTTCGTCATCATAAAGATATTCGTCAACATCAAAATCTGTTTCGATGCTTTCGTTGCCTTCGTCATCAAAATCACTTTCTCCAGAATCTTGATAGTCGTCTTCTCTATCGCTATCCGAAACTTTTTCTAAAGCAGGATTCTCTTCCAATTCGCGCTCTAACTCTTCTTCAAATTCTAAGGTATGAAGCTGAATCAACTTCATCAATTGAATCTGTTGTGGGGCTAATTTTTGACCTAGTTTAAGTTGTAAATTTTGTTTCAGCATATCTTTTTTTGCTAATGGCATACATCAGCGTTACGAATTTACAATTTTTTTCTTGAATGCAATAAAGTTTGCACGATTTTTGATACTAATTGTTGATAACAAAAAAGCCTTTCAATTTTGAAAGGCTTTTTTGTATTTTAAATAAGTTAAATCTTACTTTTTAGTAATACCAAGAGTTTCTGGGAAACGTGCAGCTGTAAAGTCTCTAGAGATTGCAGCCTTCTCGAATTTTAGTTTTCCAGATAATGTTTCCAATACTACACCATCATCATTGATGCTAAAGATTGTCCCATGCATACCCGAAGTTGTTACCACTTTTGCTCCTGGTTTTAGAGCTTCTTGGAAAGTTTTTTCTTGCTTTTGCTTACGCATTTGCGGACGAATCATTAGGAAATAAAATCCTACGAACATAAGACCCATCATAATTAATGTTGGTGTCATAGATTGTCCTGCTGGTGCTTGCAAAAATATTGTCATCATGTTCATCTGTTCTTAATTTTAGTTAGTTATTTCTGCTGTGAAGCCGATTCTGATAGGTGCTTTTTCTACGTTAGCATATACGTCAGCTGCTTTTGCAACATTACCATCAAAATCTCCAGAGTCAAACTTAAGTGTAATTTTTCCTGATTTCCCTGGAAGAATTGGTTCTTTTGTAAAGTCTGGAGCAGTACATCCGCAACCTGGTTTAACAGAAGAAATAATTAAAGGTTTTGTACCAGTATTTGTGATCTCGTAAACGTGGCTAACAACATCTCCTTTTTTAATTTTACCAAAAGAAAAATCAGATTCTTTAAGAGCTACTGTTGTTAAAGGGTTTTTTTGAGCTTCTTCCAACATTGCATCTTCTTGTGTTGCATGCACGTGTCCAGCGTGGTCATCAACGCCAAGTGGTGTTGTTTGGTTTTCTACAACCGCCGAACTATTGTCTTCTACAACTGTAGTTTCGTCCTTTTTTTTACAAGCAACAATGCTGATTGCCATTGCTGCGATGGTTAGATACTTAAATGATCTTTTCATAATATATTGGTATTAAGAATTATGCTCTGTTTTTGTCTTTGCTATACTTGTCCAGAATACCATTAATAAAGATGTTTGACTTCTCGGTTGCGTAGACTTTTGCAATGTCAATATATTCGTTAATGATAACTTTGGAAGGCGTTTGTGGGAAATAATCCATCTCTGTAATGGCTGCTACCAATATGATTTTATCCATTAAAGAAACTCTGTCTAGCTCCCAATTAACCAATCTTTCTTCTAATTTCTTTTCTGAATCTTCCCAATTGTTAAGACTTTGACGAAGAAGTTTTTTTGCAAATTCTTCATCTTCATCATCCTTGATTGCTTTTACTAAAGTATGGCTAGGTGTGTCTTCTTTTAGGAAACCGATAGTCTTCTGGATCATCGAGTTAGAGATGTGATAATCATCTGCCCAGCTCATTTCCATTTCTTCGAATCTATCGTGTAGATCGTTGTTTTCGGCAACATATCTTAGAAATAATTTTCCAATGAATTTTTGATCATCTTCAAAAGAAATTTCTTCGCTGGTCATGTACTCGTGGTAACGTTTTCCGGCTTTTATTCTTTGGAAAGTTTTAACAAGAACTTCGTCGTTAAAGTCCCAGATTAGTTCTTTGTGTTTGTCCGTGAAGCTTCTACGTTCTTCATTGTTTTCTAGACTTTCTAAAACTTGGTTTCTAACAAATTTCTGATTCGGATTGATGTCGCTATCGTTTTTAATAAATTTGTTTTTACCAATTTCAATTTGATTTTCGGCAACATGTTTTAATGCTACTAAAAAATTAAGTTGATAGATGTACAGGTTGTAGATTTTGCTCATTTCGTTGATGAGATTTTTTTCTACAGTCTCCTGTCTAATGGGGTTTTGGTAGTATGAATAGAGATTTTCTATTACTTTTTCACGGATTTGTCGTCTTCCAAGCATTTCAAAGAACTTTATTTGGCTACAAAGATAAGCATTTTAATTTTTCTAAAAAGCTGACTTTTGTAGTTTATAGAAGCTGATCATTGGTTTTCTTTTTCAGTTTCGATAAGTCGTAATTGTTCTAGATTTTTGCTAAGACGTTTTAATAATATTCCATAGAAAATTTTGTAGTAAAGTATTATTAATAAGATACTAAGAAGTAATGCGACAATGATCCCAATGATGAAGCCTAGTTTGGTTGTTTCGCTGAGTTGTACGCTTTGTTCTCCCATAACAATACTTAGATAAATACTGAACGAAACAATGTAGACCACTAATAGTATTACATTGATGATAATGAATGCATTAACTTTTCTTTTAAAACTGATAATACGTAAGATAAATTGTTTGAGATTATCCTCAACGCTGATCCTTCTATAACTTTTATAAAATAGATAGACAAAAATACTGGTTAAACTAAGACTCAAAATTTTGATTACTAAATAGATTTTGTCCATCGTATGAAGAATCTCGTTTTGATTCTGTAGGTGTAATCTTGATAATATTTCGCGGAAGTTAACATGATCGTCTTTGGAGACTAAAGAATATATAAGCAATGTGATAAATATAAAAAACTCTAACAAACTTATCCAAAGAAGATACTTCACATAATTTCTAGATTTTGTGTTAAGCATGGCTTCGATGTCAGATTGCTGATAGGCTTCTTCTACTTTTTGGTTCTGCCAAACCGATTTTAGGTCATCTATGTTAAAGTCGTTGTTAGGCATGTTGCGTCATTAATTCTTTTAGCGTCTTTTTTAATCTATTCATTTTTACACGGGCATTAACTTCTGTAATCCCTAATGTCTCGGCGATTTCTTTGTAAGATACGTCGTCCATATACATCATAACAATGGCGCGTTCTACATTTGGGAGAAGTTTTATGACTTTATAGAGTAACGAAATTTGCGCTTGCTTTTCGTCATCTTGTTCTTGCTCATACTCGAAGTGGACTTCATCTAGCTCGCTGGTTAATGGTGATTTCTTTTTTTTTCTGAATAAAGTTATGGCAGTGTTAAGCGCTACACGATACATCCAAGTTGATATTTTAGAATTTCCTTTGAAGCTGTCGTAAGAACGCCATAATTGCAAAACAATCTCTTGGAAGAGATCTTGTTCGTCTTCTAAAGAATTGGTGTACAACCTCGATACCTTTATGATAAGACCTTGGTTGCCTTTGATAAGTTGAGAAAATTCTTTCTGTTTTGAGTCCAATTTTTAGAAAGCGATATTTTTTGAATTATTTTTGATAAAGATAATAGTTTTTGAGCTTATTTTGTGCGAGTTTGCTCAGATATAATTGTTAAATCTTATTTGATCAAAAAATGGTATTTTATTTGTTACCAAAATTCAAAATTATTTTATGGGAGAACAAACTGTTTCGTATATAGAGTTGGTCTATGGTGTGCTAAAAGCTTGGTATGTGCGTCTTGCAGAGATTACACCGAATTTGATTGTTGGTCTGCTTGTATTCTTTTTCTTTTTTAGTACTAGTAAATACTTAAGCAAGGTTGCAGTAAGACTGTTCCATAAAGCTTTTCCGAAAAGTAAAGTAGAATCTGTCACGACTTTAGTCGGTGTATTTCGCTTTTTGATTATGATCATGGGGACTTTTATTTCCCTAGAGATTATGGGCTTTAGCGGTTTCTTTGTTAAATTTTTAGGAAGTTTGGGTGTTGCTGGGGTTATCGCTGGGGTTGCACTAAAAGATTTGGTGTCGAGTATATTTTCTGGGATGTTGGTTGGTATCGATAAAGCTTTTGTAGTAGGAGATTATATTACTATCGGTAATCATTCTGGAACAGTGCAAGAGATTGGTTTTTTAACGACTAAATTAATAACTGACGAAGGTAAAAAAGTCTATGTCCCGAATCAGGTGATTTTTAATGCGCCATTTTATAATGTCACAGCTTCACCACAACGTAAGGTTATTCTTAATTTTGAAATCCCGATGGAGGAAGATTTAGACCAAGTTAAAGAAGGTATAGAAACTGTAATTTCTAATCTTGATAAAGCAAAAGAAATTCATCCAGAAGTTTTATTTACAAATCTGAATGGTGGTCTTATTACGGTGCAAGCAAAATTTTTGGTTGAGCTTGGTTCTAGTCCAAATGTTCTTAAAAGCAATGCTATTGTTTCTATTAAAAATGAAATGACAAAACGCGGCATTAGATTTTCAAGCCCGACAAGCATTAGCTTGGAAAACCATGCGCCTTCTACAGACGCTACTAATTCTTAATTATAAATTTCTGATTGTAGATTTTGCTGTCTTCTATGTAGTGTAAGAAATACATTCCTTTTGGAAGGTGTTCTGTTTTAAAGGTTTTTTTCCAATTTGTAGATTTTGATTCATTATTAACTTTCCTGTTGAATTATAAATTTTGATTTTTGTTTCAAGAGTAGAGTTGATAATCAGTTCATTATTTTTAGAAACTACTAATATTGGTGTTTTCTTGATTTCAGTTGTTGATAAAAATTGTGCAGAGATATCAATGCTATCAATTCCAACGAAGTAAGTTGTTACATTTAAAATAATTCTTATTTCGTCAAAATTTCCAAATGTGGGATATTCTTCAACAGAAAAACTTGACCAACGTTCAGGGTTTCTAAATGATAAATTTGCGGTTGCAACTTCAACACCTTTTAAAAATCCTTTGAATGTAGCATAAAGATTGGTGTCAGGTTTTAGGTATATCGAATTAAACTTAAATGCTGATCCGTCATTAGATTTAATTCTTAAATATTTCATATCCCAATTATCAAGGCTGATAGAACCATCAAGATTTGTAATTCCACCGTACGGAAAGCGCTTGAAATTAAATTCTCCAGTATTGTCAAAAGCGGTTACATCCCAGCCTTAAGCCATGTGTCGTTATTATAAGTGTCTTCAACATGGTCTGTTATGAAGTTGAAATCTATAATGCCATAACTTGGTGCTTTTTGAGCAATTGCAGAGACAGAAAATAAACTTAATAATAGGTAAAAATATTTCATAACTAAACTTTGTTTTAAAGTTAGAAAATATTTAATAAATAAAAAACCTCCAAGATTATTAACATCTGGAGGCTTTCATTTATTTTAAAAATTCTAGAATTATGCTCCTAAAACTTCTTTTACTTTGTTAGCTGCTTCTTCTAGAGTAATTGCAGAGTGAACGTTAAGTCCAGAATCGTCAATCATCTTCTTAGCGATTTCAGCGTTAGTACCTTGTAATCTCACGATTAATGGAACTGGGATGTTTCCGATGCTGTTGTAAGCGTCGATAACACCTTGTGCAACTCTATCACATCTTACGATACCACCGAATATATTGATAAGGATAGCTTTTACGTTTGGATCTTTCAAGATGATGTTGAAAGCCGTCTCAACTCTCTGTGCATCAGCAGTACCACCAACGTCTAGGAAGTTAGCAGGATTACCGCCAGATAATTTGATGATATCCATAGTTGCCATTGCAAGACCAGCACCGTTTACCATACAAGCAACGTTACCATCTAGCTTCACAAAGTTAAGACCAGCGTCGCCAGCTTCCACATCTGTTGGATCTTCTTCTCTCTTATCTCTAAGTTCTGCTAAGTCTTTGTGACGGAATAATGCGTTGTCATCCAAAGATACTTTGGCATCAACTGCGATAATTTTGTTATCTGAAGTCTTAAGAACAGGGTTGATTTCGAAAAGAGATGCATCGATACCAACATAAGCATTGTAAAGCGACGTGATAAATTTAACAAACTCTTTGAAAGCTGTACCTTCTAATCCTAAGTTGAAAGCAATTTTTCTCGCTTGGAAACCCTGAAGACCTACAGCTGGATCTACAACTTCGTTGTGGATTAGGTGTGGTGTTACTTCAGCAACGTGCTCGATATCCATACCACCTTCAGTAGAATATACGATCATGTTTTTCCCTTGCGCTCTGTCTAGCAATACAGAAACATAAAATTCTTTAGTCTCTGACTCACCTGGATAATATACATCTTCAGCGATTAGTACAGAGTGTACTTTTTTACCTTCTGCAGACGTCTGAGGCGTTACCAATTGCATACCTAGGATGTTGTTAGCGTTTTCTTTAAGCTTATCCATGTTAGGAGAGAACTTAACACCACCACCTTTACCACGACCACCTGCGTGGATTTGAGCTTTAACTACCCACGCTTGTGCGCCTGTGTCAGCAGTTAATTTTTCAGCAGCAGCTACAGCTTCATCAACATTATTCGCAACAATACCGCGTTGGATCGCAACACCGTATTTTGATAAAATCTCTTTAGATTGGTATTCGTGAAGATTCATAATATTTTTATTGTTTTATTTACAATTTTTAAGATTTACAAATTTAATAAATTTGAGGGAATAAAATAATTTAAACTCAAATTTTTAATTTGACATTTAACATAGGATTAATACTTTGCGCCAACTTCTTTACAAATTTGCAAATATTCGTTAGGCATTTTCGAAAATGTTCCCGTTTCAAAATACTCATCCGAGTGCGGAATATACATAGTATAATCCTTTCCAATTGGGATAATCGGAATAAAAAATAACTCAATATACTTTTTGTAAACCGTGATTATCGCATTAACGGGAAATCCATTTTTCGTGATTTTTCGCTCCTCTTTAGCTACAGGTTTGGAGTTAATTCCGAAAATGAAAAAGAACATTATTATTAATTAAATTTTATTCTTTGCAAAATACCAAATCAACATTGCCCAACTGATAATCATAAACAGCCCGCCAAGTGGTGTAATTGGACCTAAGAATTTTAAATTAACACCCCAATAATCTTGAAAACTCAAAAAATAAATACTGAACGAAAACAAAAACGTCCCGATAATCATAGCTAACGAAATCCATTTGTGACTTCCAGTATCAAATTTTAAAATATATCCAACAATTAAAAGAAAAAATGCAGCGTACATTTGGTATCTAACTCCAGTTTCGAAACTTTCTAGACGTTCTACAGAAAGTATTTTCTTAAAAGCGTGTGCGCCAAATGCGCCTAATATCACCGAAAGCATTCCGTAAAATGCACCAAATATTAATGTAAATGTTTTCATTTTTTAAATTTATTTTTGAGTCATTAATAAAAATATTTTCCCCGCTGTTGTTAAAATGCCGAGAATTATAAAAAGCCATGCAAATCTTTTGCTAGGTGCAAATCCAGGATGTTTTGTCACTTTTAAAAAGATGCCGAATCCTAATATAAAGATGGATAATCCGAGTCCGAACATATTCTTATTTTTTTGATCTTAAATTTTCTAACTCTGCAATCACTTCGTGGTGACTCACCGTTTTATCTTTAAAGTAGGTTACAAAATGTTGTTTCTCTTCTTCGGTTGCTCCAAATTGATTAAGAATGTTAAACAAGTGCATCTTCATATGACCTTTTTGGATTCCCGTTGTCACCAAAGAACGTAACGCACCAAAGTTTTGAGCCAATCCCGAAACCGCCAAAATACTCATCAATTCTTGCGCAGATGGTTTTCCTAAAAGCGCCAAAGAAAATTTAACCAAAGGATGAAGATTGGTCAAACCACCAACAACACCAACCGAAATTGGCAGATCGATCCAAAATCTAAAAATACCATTGTCTGTCGTACAATGTGTCAGCGACGAATATTTTCCGTTGCGAGATGCATAAGCGTGTGCACAAGCTTCAGTTGCACGGAAGTCGTTTCCAGTTGCGATAACCACAGCGTCGACGCCGTTCATAATGCCTTTGTTGTGCGTTGTTGCACGATAAGGCTCGATCTCGGCGATGTTAACAGCTTGTTTAAATTTCCATGCAAATTCTTCGTTAGAAATGCCGCTGTCGTCCTTCAGCTCATCAATCGGGCAAGAAACTTCTGCACGAACAATACAATCTGGTGTAAAGTTGGACAAGATATTCATCACAACTTGTAGCGAATCTTTTTCCGCTTGTGTAAAGTCCGCTTCGTTAGCTACTTCTTCTTTCAAAGTTTTTCCGAATTGCTCCAGACAAGAGTTGATGAAGTTAGCACCCATGGAGTCTACAGTATCAAAACTTGCTTTCAGTTGGAAGTAATTTGGCATTTCCTCCGTCTTATCAATCAAACGAATGTTAAGAATTCCACCGCCACGTTTTCTCATGTTGGCAGTAATATCTTCGGTTGCTTCGAATAATTTTTTCTTTAATTTAAAATTGAAAAAATGTTGAAGTTTGTGAGGTTCAACATTTAAGATAAAATGCGTGTGCCCCAATTTTTTTGTGTTGATAATGGTTGTTTTGAAACCGCCTTTATCCAACCAAAATTTTGCTGCTTTGGATGCTGCTGCAACAACAGAGCTTTCTTCAACTGCCATTGGAAGCGCCAAAAGTTTTCCGTCAATCAAAAAATTCGGGGCAATCCCGTAAGGCATATAAAAGTTGGAAATCGTGTTTTCCGAAAACTCTTCGTGTAGTTTTTGTAAATCGGGATCGTTATTCCAATATTGTTGTAAAATTTGTTCGTAACTTCTGTCATTCGATAGATACTCGCTGATAAGCCAATCTATCTTTCTTTGCTTGGATAATTTTGAAAATCCTTCTACCGGTTGATGATTCATTTAATACGAATTTAAGTTTCAAAGATAAGGAATTCGTTTCAGCTAAAGTCTAGGAATAAGCTTTTGAAAGTCTGAAAATTGTCATTTTTTTTACATTTTTCTAATAATGATTTTGAATCTTAAGTCTTTCGGCAGAATTTGTTTTAAAACAGAAAATAATAAGCTCAATAATTGTTTTTCTCAATAGAAATCAATTTTAAATTTAATTAAAGAACAAAAACTCTTTTAATAAATAGCCGTATTTTTGCACTCTTTTTTAAGCAGAATATCATGTCGGAAGTTTCTAAAATGTCGTCGCAACCCATCAAATTATCAGAATATCGTAGAGCAGTTTTTGGCTATTTCTTTTGTCAAGGTATTTGCTTTGCATCGTGGGCAAGCCGCATTCCGACGATTAAAGAAAATCTCCACCTTAGTGAAGGACAATTGGGAACGATGCTTTTGATGTTGCCGATGGGACAACTTTTTACAATGGCATTAGCTGGAAAAGTCAATACAAAATATGGAAGCGCAAAAGTTATCACGATCGTGTCTATATTATACGCGTTGATTTTGGTGAGTATTTCTTTTGCAACCAATGTTTATATGTTGGCAGCTTCATTAATGCTTTTCGGTGTTGCAGGAAATATGGCGAGCGTCGCGGTTAACACGCAAGCTGTCGCTGTAGAGAAAATGTATGGCAAATCGATAATGACGGTTTTCCATGGTGGATGGAGTTTGGCAGGATTCTTCGGCGCATTAATTGGACTTTTAACTATTAATTTTCATATTAACACGACTTATCATTTTTTAATCATATTTGGTATCATCATTATTAATACGATTTGGAATGTTAAATATCTTGTTCCTAAAATTGAGCATGCAAGTTCTGCTGGTAAAAAAGTGAAGTTCCGACCAGACTCTATTTTAATACAATTAGGAATTGTCGGTTTCTTTAGTATGGCAACAGAAGGCGCGATGTTCGACTGGACGGGCGTTTACTTTAAAGATGTTATTAAATCACCAGCGTCTTTGGTTATTTTAGGCTATACATCATTTATGATTATGATGGCGATGGGACGTTTTCTTGGCGGACTTCTCATTACAAAACTAGGAAACAGAAAAGTTTTAATGATTAGTGGTTTGCTCATGTTTATCGGAATGATGATGTCGGTGTTGTTTCCGTTTGTGGTGACTTCAACTATTGGCTTTATGTTGGTTGGTTTGGGAGTTGCTTGTTGTGTGCCGACGGTCTATAGTTTGGCGGGGACGCATCCGAGTATTCCGCCAAGTATGGCAATTGCGTTGGTGTCAAGTATTAGTTTCTTAGGATTTTTGATGGGACCACCGTTAATTGGTTACATTGCTGAGTTGTCAAGTTTGCGTTGGAGTTTTACTTTATTTTCGATGTTTGGACTGGCAATGGTCGTGATGATGTTTGTGAGTTCTTACTTCAAAAAATCATAAATTTCTGTTAAGTCAGACTTTGCTCCATTTTTAAATTTTTGGATTAAATTTTTCTAAGTTCTTCATTAATAAATCTTTTTGAGTTATACGGCTCCCAAAAAGTGTATTTTTCTTAACATAGATCAAGCTATAAAGTTATCATAAATCAATGTTTACTAAGCAGTTGCGGTGCTATATTTGCAATAGAAATTTAAACAAACAAATAAAACAAATATTATGGCAACTAAATGGTTATTAGACCCAACACACAGCGAAGTAAATTTTAAAGTTAGACACATGATGATCTCTAATGTTAAAGGAGAATTCAGAAACTTTAATGCAGAAATCGAAGCTAACGATGACACATTCCAAAATGCAAAAACAACTGCTTTTATCGATGTAGATTCAATTTATACAAACAATACAGATCGTGATAATCACCTTAAGTCTGCTGAATTCTTTAACGCAGAACTTAACCCAAAAATCACTTTCGAATCAGATTCACTTAACCAAGATATTACTGGTAACTTAACAATTAACGGTGTTACAAAACCAGTGAAATTGGAAGTAGAATTTGGTGGTATTAATGTTGACCCTTGGGGAAATACAAAAGCAGGTTTCACTTTCGAGGGAAAAATTAGCAGAAATGATTTCGGTCTTAACTGGAATGCAGCACTAGAAGCTGGTGGTGTTATGGTTGGCGATGATGTAAAAATCTCGGGTGACCTACAGTTTGTAAAACAAGCTTAAACTTATCAATCTATATATCACAGAAAGATTTAAGAAGTGTTCATTCGCTTCTTAAATTTTTCGTTTTTAAATATGAACTTAAACGATCTAAATCAAATATCCGAAGGCTTTCAGAAGACACCAAAAATGCCCGTTCTTTTTTTGGGACATGGCTCTCCGATGAATGCGATTGAGGATAATGTTTTTGTGCAAGGCTTTAGAAATATTTCGAAAGAAATCCCAACGCCTAACGCAATTTTGTGCGTTTCCGCACACTGGTTTACAGAGGGAACTTTTGTAACAGCGATGCAACATCCGAAGACCATTCATGATTTTTATGGTTTTCCAAAAGAATTATTCGATGTAGAATATCCTGCGCCTGGCAGTCCCGAATTGGCGCACAAAACCGTTGAACTTCTATCTCCGGCTTTGGTGGAAGAAGATCATAATTGGGGATTGGACCACGGTGCATGGTCGGTGGTTCGACATATGTTTCCAGAGGCTAATATTCCGGTGATACAGCTAAGCATCGACTATACGAAGTCGCCGCAATATCATTTTGAATTGGCGCAACGTCTTAACAAATTGCGTGAAAAAGGAATTTTAATAATTGGTAGTGGTAACATTGTCCATAACTTGAGAATGATCGATTGGCAGAATATTAACACGGTAGGTTCTGGCTGGGATTGGGCAATTGAAGCCCGCGAAAAAATAAATCATTGGTTGATGGATGGTGACTTCCAAAAGTTAATCGATTATCAAAAACAAGGTACGAGTTTGCAATATGCAGTCCCGTCGCCAGATCATTTTTTACCATTAATCTACACTTTGGGATTAAAGGACAAATCAGAAAATCTTTCGCTTTTTAACGATGCATTAATCGGCGGCAGTCTTAGTATGACCAGTGTTCTGGTTCATTAATTTAGTTTTCATAGTTTTATTTTTTTAGGTTTTGTTCCAAAAGAGCAAAACCTTTTTTTTGTAGGGCGACTCGCAAAAAATAAAAATCCCGAGAATTTCGGGATTTTTATTTTATTCTTCAGATTCCATTGGAGGATCTTGGAAGTAGCCTTCTTTTTCAAGGTCTGCGATGACCTTTTCGGCAGTTTTTACACCCCATTCTTCTCCTGCCTTCATGCTTTCCTGCATAATTTGCGGAAGTATGCTCATACTTTTTTTACCAACAGGTGTATTATAAAATTTGATTAGCTGATCAATGTCTTCGGAAGTATAATATTTTGAATAAATACCAACCATTTTTTCAAGCAAATCATTATAATTTATTTTTTCTCGGATTTTTGTCCAAAAAATAGTTGGGACAGTTGGATTCGTTTCCGCATAGTGATTCATCATCTGGGTAAACATCAATTCTACATTTTTTGTCATACCCATAACTTCCATTAGTTTTTCAACCTTTTGTTCTTTTGTTTGTGCGGAAGATAATGCTGAAACCAAAAATGCCGATACTAAAAATATTTTTTTCATGTTAAACAGTTACGTTTAGTTTTTTATTTCTAATTAAATCTGCAATCGCCAACATATCTCTTCCGATAAGTCTGTCTTCTTCTAATTTTGGAACAACACTTCTAATAATGCTAAAGTTTTCTTCAATTATTTTTGAACATTTTGCAGGTCTACGGAATTCTAATCCTTGCGCTGCAAACATCAATTCTACTGAAAGAATATTCACCAAATTATCCAAAACTTGATTGAACTTTCTTCCTGAAATACTTCCCATTGATACGTGATCTTCTTGACCTAAACTTGTTGGTATAGAATCCGCGGAAGCTGGGAAACAAAGTGTTTTGTTTTCTGTTACTAAAGCTGCTGAGGTATATTGTGGAATCATAAATCCTGAATTAAGCCCAGAACTTTCTGTCAATAATCTTGGAAGCCCAAATTTTCCTTCTAATAAAAGATAACTTCTTCGGTCGGAAATATTTCCTAATTCTGCAGCGGCTAAAGTTGCGTAGTCAAGCGGTAAAGCCATCAATTGTCCATGGAAGTTTCCACCAGAGATTGATTCTTCGGCGCTTAACACGATTGGATTATCGGTTACAGAATTTAGTTCTGTTTCCGCCATCATTTTAAGATGTTCAAAAGCATTGCGACTCGCGCCATGTACTTGTGGAACGCAACGCATAGAGTATGGATCTTGTACACGATCACAGAATTCATGCGATTTTAGGTTGTCAGAACCTTTTAAGAATTTCAGCATTCTAGCCGCCACTTTTTTACTTCCAGCAAATGGACGAATCTCATGCAACTCTTTCTTAAAAGGACTTGCCGAACCTCTGTAAGCTTCAAGACTCATCGCGGCAGTCATATCAGCAAGGTCAAGAAGATATTCCATTTTTTCTAAACCTTTGATGGCATGTGCTAGAATAAATTGTGTTCCGTTAATTAAACCCAAACCTTCTTTTGGTCCAAGTTTCAAGGCTTTTAATTTATGTTTTTTAAGGGCAATTTCTGTGTCAAAAATTTTATCACCGTCCCAAACTTGACCAAGACCAAGCAGTGGAAGAACCAAATGTGACAAAGGCGCCAAATCTCCCGACGCGCCAACAGAACCTTGCTCAGGCACAACAGGGATAATATCTTTTTCCAGCATTAAAATCAAACGCTCGATAACGTCTAAAGAAACACCCGAAAATCCTTTTGACAACGCATGAACTTTAGAAATAATCATAATTTTCGAAAGTTCTTTATCAATCGGTTTTCCAACACCGACAGCATGAGAAATGATGAGATTGTGTTGAAGTTGTGCTGTTTCTTCTTCTGAAATCTTCACATCGCAAAGTGGTCCAAAACCAGTGTTGATGCCATATACTGTATCATCCGACGCAACAATTTTTGCAACATTTTTTTGAGACTTAAGAATTTGATCTTTTGCCGTTTTATTAAGTTTTGCTTTAGCAGTGTCTTTACAAATTTCTAAAACATCTTTATAAGAGAATTGGTCAATACCGTATATCATTATCGTAAATTTTGGTTAAAAATAATGAAATTTACTGAGCTTTTCAAAGTGAGTTATTTAGTATTTTTGTTGTATGAATTCCGATTTAGAACTTCAACTAAAAACCTTGGCCTCGGATCCAGGCGTTTACAGATACTATGACAAGAACAATCAGTTGTTATATGTTGGTAAGGCTAAAAATTTGAAAAAGAGAGTTTTATCCTATTTTAATAAAAATCTATCGAGTTACCGAACCAAAATTATGGTTGGGAAAATTTTTCGATTAGAGACAACCATTGTCAACAGCGAATATGAGGCACTTTTATTAGAAAATAATTTGATAAAGGAGCATCAGCCGTTTTACAATGTGATGTTAAAGGACGATAAAACCTATCCTTGGATTTGTATTAAAAATGAGCCTTTTCCACGGATTTTTATGACTCGAAATGTTATTAAAGATGGTTCGGAATATTTTGGTCCTTATGCCAAGATTCGGCCTGCGAAGATTCTTTTGGATACAATCAAGCATATTTATAAACTTCGAACTTGCAACCTAAATCTTTCGGCGGACAAAATAGAAACTGGAAAATATAAAGTTTGTCTAGAATATCATATTAAAAATTGTGAAGGACCTTGCGAAGGCTTGGAATCTGAAGAAGAATACAACGAAAAAATTGATGCGATACGAGGTATTATTAAAGGTGATTTCCGGAAAGCTAAAGATTATTTGACGACTCAAATGATGCGTTATGCTGTCGATTTAAAATTTGAAAATGCACAAATGATTAAGGAAAGAATCGACGCTTTGGAAGATTATCAAACCAGAAATACGATTGTCAATCCTAATATTGATGATGTTGATGTATTTGGGATGACGAGCGATGAGACGGCGGCTTATGTTAATTTCTTTAAAATTAGAAACGGAAACATTATCCAAAGTTTTACCACAGAAATTAAAAAGATTTTGGATGAAACCGATGAAGATATTTTGGAAGAAGCTTTAATCGAAATTCGACAAAAATTTGGTTCGGATTCTAAAGAGATTTTAATTCCGTTTCATTTGAGTGTTGAGATTCCGAATGTTAAATTGATTGTTCCAAAAGTCGGTGATAAAAAGCGTATCGTAGAATTGTCGGAGAAAAATGCCCGAGAATATCGTTTAGAAAAATTAAAAGCAGTACAAATTGTTGATCCCGATCGCCACACCAACCGAATCATGGCTGAGATGAAAGCTTTACTCAGAATGCCTGTGGAACCACGACATATCGAAGGATTTGATAACTCGAATATTCAGGGGACTAATCCGGTTTCGGCTTGTGTTGTTTTTAAAGATGGAAAACCAAGCAAAGCAGATTACAGAATTTTTCATCCCAAAACGGTGGAAGGAGCAAACGACTTTGCAACGATGGAAGAAGTTATCTATCGTCGTTACAAAAGAATGTTGGACGAAGGTGAAGAATTACCACAGTTAATTTTGATAGATGGTGGTAAAGGTCAACTGTCTTCTTCGGTGAAGAGTCTTAAACTACTCGGTCTTTACGGTAAAATTACAATTGTTGGTATTGCAAAACGTTTAGAAGAAATCTTCTTCCCGAATGATCCTATTCCGTTGTATTTGGATAAAAAGTCCGAAACTTTAAAAATTTTACAAAGAGTACGAGATGAAGCGCACCGATTTGGCGTAAGACATCATAGAACACGACGTAAAAATTCAACAATAAAATCGGAGTTGGAAGAAATACCTGGTGTCGGTCCAAAATCAATCGAATTACTTTTGTCTAAACTAAAATCTGTAAAAAGAATAAAAGAATCGAGCCTCGAAACTTTAGAAGAAATCCTCGGAAAGTCCAAAGCAAAAGTGGTTTGGGAATATTTTAATTCTGGAGAATAGTTTTTTGAATGATTAAAATTAGTTCTTGTTAGATTTTTGTTTCTTTTTTTCTTCACCTAATCTCGCGATATTGCTGTCTATACTTTGGAAATTAAAAGCGCAAAAAAACACCATTATTTGTGTTGCGTCCTTATTGGAACGAAGTAGTCTTGCAAAACTAGAATTTACCTCCATCGTATTTTTTTTCGTTGTCGGTTACTTGTAACATTTGTTTTTGTTTAAAAGAAAACAATTTCGCCATAATAAGATTCGGGAATTCTTGTATTCCGGTGTTGTACAAATTGACGCTATCATTAAGAAACTCTCGTCGGCCAGCAATAATATCCTCAAGTTGAGTAATCCGTTGTTAAAATGCCATAAAGTTATTGTTTGCTCGCAAAATAGGATAGTTTTCGGCAACTAGCATAACAGATTTTAGGCTTTTATCAAGTTGATTGGTAATATTTACTTTTTCATCAGCAGATGCTGCATTGTAATATTTTGCCCGCAGTTTTGTAAGTTGCTCAAGCGTTTTGGCTTCGTAATTTTTTGATTCTTTTACGACAGCGATAAGATTTGGGATTTCGTCGGCACGTTGTTTTAGGACGACATCAATATTCGCAAATGATTTTTCAATATTGTTTTTTAAGAAAATAATTTTATTAAAAACGCTAATAACAAAGCCAATTGTCAAAAGAATGACAACGCCAATGATGAAATAAAATAATATTTGTTCGTTCATGTTTTTTAAAAATTATTCGCCAGACTCGGATTGTATTGCTTCGTCTGCATGCTCATCGTCATCAGAAGAATGGTTGATGACTTCTATTTTAAATTTTTCTTCTTTTGGTTTTTTAGTTTTAAAAATGAAAAATTAGGTTTTGTAATGTCCAATTTACGACCATCCATGGACGTTGGTGTCACTATGATAATAGCCATTAAAACTGCAAATACTGCAGCGTAGGCTTTTGCTTGATTCAATAAAGGGACAGAATCATTATACAAATTAATTTCGTCAATATCGCCAACTCCAAAGGTTTTGTTATAATCATCATAAGCGACAATCGCTTTGTTGTCTTCTAAACTCACATTCCCTATTAGAAGTACTTCTTTTTTATCTTTTAATAAATATTGAGTAACACGCTGGTTGTTATCATAATATTGCTGATCTTCTTCTAACCAAAGAAACGAAATGTTTGCACCTTTAACCAAGATTGAGCCGGTGTCATCGGTCAATGTAAAATCTTCGCAAACCGTTCTATCAAGTCTTGTTGTTTATGAAGTTTTCCCTTCTTTATTTGTGCTTTCGTCTTCTATGGTATATCGAAAACCGATACAATTTTTGCTTCCAATTGGTGAAATACTAGGATTTATTTGATGACATTTGCCTTGTAATTCTGCCAATCCCATGGCGACAGATCGTATTTTGGAATTTGGTAGACTAGCTTGGGTTTTTAGAAAACGTTTGTTGTTAGTCGATGCCATGATGGCTGCAACAAAGATTGCTATGAATACTAGGATTATTCCGCCTTGTCCAAAGAAATATAGTGACAAACCTCCAAACAGAAAAAAGGCGATTGTAAAAAGGAGTTCTTTAGCTTTTCTGCTATTAGATTTTGGTTTGATATTGTATTTTTCATTAAAACTTCGATTACTAACATAGTCAGTGCTTTCATTTTTTCTAAAAGAAGAAATTATGATCCCGATTATTCCAAGTAAGAAAACCGATAATGACAATATTATTAAAGCTAAAAAGGCGTAACGCGAATTAATTAACCAAACAATATATATAATAGCAGGATCTACCAAAAAAAAAGCAAGTGCTAGCTTATTGTTCATTCTCAATAAAGCACTAGAAATAATATAGTGAAATAATGCGATGCCTACAGAAAATGCCAGCAAAAAAATAAGCATTGGAAGAGGAACTTTTTCGTTGGTTAATGATGCTATAAACTCGGACATACTAAAGTGTGCATTTTATAAATTGTTTGGTACTGTCAATATAATTAGCTTTTGCTTCCCAACCAAAATTTATTTTCTGTTTTGTTGAATCTGGTAAATACTCAAAAAATTTTGCTTTGTATAGTTCTTCGGTTTTAAAATCATCATAATTCAGAGATTTAGAAATTGAAACTGGCTCCAGATGTTTTTTGAACAGAAGCTTTGCATAATTATCACCTTTTAGCCAAAGCATCATATTTCCGTTATTAGCCACACCTAGCAAAAATACCAAACCATGGACGTCACCATGGACGTTATATAATTTAGTAAACCGCTTTTGTTCTTGCGCTTCTTCAAAACATTGCTCTATGTCTTTGGTTGGTAACTGGATTTTTGTTTTATAAAATTTGTTAGCACGATAATCAAAATATGATAAAACCAGCTCAATTGGTAATCGCATTGGTTCTCGTGCTTCTGGGAAGTAGTAGGCATGTCCCCAGGTGTTTCCAAAACGATTGACTTCGTCTTGACTTTTATAAAAACTGGTACCAAGTTCATCGTGAGGATAATTAAAACTTACTTCTTCAATATACATCGGGTAGGAGGGTGGCACAGTAACACTTGAGTCAAAATTGTAACGATCCCAACTTTTGTAGAAAAACAAGTAACCAATATTAGCGATAACCATCAAGACAACAATCGCTGAAAGGCATTTATTAAAAGTATTTAGTCTTTTCAACATAGGTTAATGATTAAAGCCTTTAGCTAATTGATTCGCATACCATAAAACTCCAAAAAATAATAGCGATATAACTATTAATATGATCATCAACCAAAATGCTAATGATTTTTTTGAGGTTTTATAAGAAATCACATAAATAATTTGGAAAATAGTGATTGTGAAGATCCAACATGTTAAAACTGTAAAAAAAACGATTCTTCCGTGGGACCTTGCAAAATAAAAATGGCTGTCAAAATACAGATCATTACCACCAATGCGACAGAAATTGGTTTGTTAAGATTTGTGTTTTGTACTTTGTTTTCCATTTTGAAGAGCTAGCAAAGCATTTATAAGTTCTGAAATTAAAAAATATTTTTAATATTAATTTCAAAATTTAAGTAAAATGTTTTAAAACAAAAAAGCAGCGAGAGATTCGCTGCTTTTGGAGATTTTATTTTTTCTGAAAAACTTGTTTAGAAAAACTTCCATCGGACTGCGGAAATTCAATAACAATATTACCGTTTTCTGTATAAGCTAAAGTTTTTTGATTGTTCTCCAAAACGACATGGAAGATCCCAGGTTTGCTACTTTCTGTTAATTTCGCAAAAGGTGTTGAACTTTGTGACGAGACTAATATCAATTGATTTTGTCCTAACTTAATAAGTTGATAGTTGAGTTGTCCATTCGTGAAATTTAAGGATTTCTCTTGCGAAGTTGCAATCGAAGTTGTGTTAACATTCTCACTAATCGTTGCAACTGGAGTAGTTTCTTTATTACTTTCTAAACTTGTTGTGGTTTTAGGGTTAGAAATTGTTAGTGTTTTTGTTGCATTTTTTAATGCATCGGGATAACCAGTTTCAAAGTCTTTATCATCAGTACTGCCTTTTAGCTCCTGTATAATCTTATTATTACAATCCTTAAAAGTAATTTTTACTTTATTTTTTAAAAAAGAACTATCATCTAGGAGGTCTGCTTTAAGAACTGCGCAAGAATTATTATCCTCTTGGATGATTTTATATTTTTTTGACTTTAATTGCTGAATAAGAGTATTTCGAAGATTGAATTTATCCATCTTCTTTTCAAAAGAATTGGGTACGTAGATATATTCGTAATCAGAAATGTTTTGAGAGAATACAATTGATGAGGTTCCTATTAAAATTGATACAAATAGTTTTTTCATGCTTTTAAAATTAGAATACGAATATATAAATACTTTTTGTTTGATATGCCGTGTTTTCTCTATTCATGAAAAATAAATGATTTCACTAATTATTAGTTTTTTATGATAAGATTTAAAGCTATTTTCATGTTTATTTTACAAAAAGTTTAAAAATATTTTGCAAATTTCAAAATTAATATTACATTTGGTGAACATTCAAATCACACACACATATTTAAAATTTACCAAATCAAAAATGTGAAAAAACCTTTTCTTAATTAGAAAAGGTTTTTATTTTGAAGTTAAAGGTGTTTATTATTTTGATGAATTTAGGAAAACTCCCTTGTCGTTAAACTCTAATACCATGCCGTTACTTAGGTCAATTCGTTGTTTATTATTTTCCTTTTCCCATCCTACAATTTGTTGTTTTAGGTAATTTGCTTTGGTATAATCCCAGACATTTTTAGGAACAATCGACATTGGGATTTCTTGTTTAGTGTTACTCTCAATGTCTTCAAGTATATTTTGATGATCAAAATCTAATTCCATTTTATTGCCGAGAGTTACATTATATTCTGTCCCGAATTTTGTTTCTTCCTGTGTTACTTTGGCTATGGGCGTGTTAGGAAAATGTTTTTTAACAAAGTTGGTAATGGTTTTAGGCGTTTTGTTGATTTCAACTTCTTTTTCTTGTGCATTGACAAACAAAGTACAACAAAACGTACATAGATAGATTACAGTTTTCATAAGATTTAGTTTTAATCAAATCTAAGAAAAAAAATCCCTTCTATATACTTAATTTATGGAATTAATGACTCACAGACTTTAGACCTACAATCGAACCAATTAATGTACTGATGAAAAATATACGCCAAAAAGTTACAGGCTCTTTAAAAACAAAAATTCCAACCAATACAGTTCCAACAGCGCCAATGCCCGTCCAGACTGCATAGGCGGTTCCTATTGGCAGACTTTGTGTCGCCTTTATAAGTCCTAACATACTTATAGTTAAACAAATTAAAAATCCAGCGTACCAAAGATAAGATTCTGTTCCTGATGTTTCTTTAGCTTTGCCGAGACATGATGCGAAGCCAACCTCGAAGAATCCTGCAATAATTAATATAATCCAGTTCATTTTTTAAAAAATTTGCGCAAATTTCTTAAAAAAATATGCGATAAACATTTTACAAATGATAAAAACTTATTTTATTTGAGCCCTGATTCTACTCAAGCTAACTTGTGTAATCCCAAGATATGAAGCAATATGCCGAAGAGCAGCGCGTTGTAGCAAGTTGGGACCACCCAATCTTCTAGCAGCTCAATGTTTTCGTAGTTTTTCTTGTTATAGACGTAGTTGTTCATCGGGATTAGAGGCTGACCTTCTGTACCAAACCAAAAAGTAACTTCCTGACCCTCAAAATCTGTAAAAGCCCTTACCAAACCATCTTTCACAAAGTAGAGATGTTTTTCGGTTTTATCAGCCGATAATATAATAATGCCTTTTTGTAAGTCTAAATGCTCAAAATGCTGGCACATCAATTTATTGATGTCTTCCGACAGAGGGCATACATTATTAATAATGTTATAGAGTACTATGTCTATTAATTCTACATACGAATCTAAGCATAAAAATTATTTCGGGCAATCCTCGCGCCTTTCTGAAGTCCTTGCTAGCTCGGTCGGGCTGT